>CBFHIH010000001.1:0-49306 GCA_965655955.1 Candidatus Midichloriaceae bacterium
GGTGTCAGGATCTGATATGAAAGAAGCCTCGATGTTTAAAAGGTTGTATCAAAGAGTGAAGTATTTTTTAACTTCAAAAATATGATATCATTGTGATTTATATAATACTAGCATTTGCAATACTTTTTGGAATCTTAAGCGCCGTTTTTTACCTTCTTTTAAAAAGAGCTTTAGTAAAAGCCAGCATTGGCAATCAAGCTTTTTTTGATCAATATACTAACTCTCTTTCTGCATTGATCACAAATCAAAGCAGCCTTTTTGAAAAACAAATCAGACTGTTTTCTGATAATGTGACGCAGCAAATAAATCAAAGTCAAACGTCCCAACTTAATCACCTTGAGGTCATGCAACGCCAATTGACACAGATCTCTGAATTAAACGAAAGCAAAATAGAAAATATGCGAAAGTTTTTTGAAGAAAGAACTTCAAAAACCCAAGTTGAAATAACAAAAAAGCTTGATGAAATAAGAGTAACTGTCGATGAAAAGCTTCACTCAACTTTAGAAAAAAGACTCAGTGAATCCTTTAAAATTGTTAGCACCCAATTAGAAATGGTATATAAAGGATTGGGAGAAATGCAGAACCTAGCCTCCGGCGTTGGAGACTTGAAAAAAGTTTTAACTAACGTCAAAGTCAGAGGTATATGGGGCGAGATACAGTTGGGGAGCATGCTATCGCAAATTTTTTCAAAAGAGCAATATAAAGAAAATGTTCTGACAAATTCAGCATCAGATCAAAGAGTTGAATTTGCAATAAAATTGCCTTCAAATAATACTAAAAGCTCAGAAATATTGCTTCCAATAGATTCAAAATTCCCATTATCAGAATATCAAAAACTTGTCGACTTATATGAAGAGAATTCGAATAAAGCACAAGTTGAAAAACAGATCAAAGCATTAGAAAATGTGGTAAAAAAAGAAGCAAAGGCGATATCTGAAAAATACATCAACCCCCCAAACACCACAGACTTCGCAATCATGTTTTTACCCATTGAAGCCCTATATGCTGAAATCAGCAGAATACCCAATCTACTTGAAATTCTTCAAAGAGATTATAGAGTCATCATCACCAGCCCAACAACACTAATGGCTCTTCTGAATAGCCTGCAGATGGGATTTCGCGCATTTGCGATTGAAAAAAGAAGCGTTGAAATATGGAAGTTATTGGGCAAAGTTAAGCATGATTTTTCTGGTTTTATGACTCTTTTAGGTAAAACTAAAACAAAATTAGAGCAAGCGAGCAAAGTTATAGGTGAGGCAGAATACAAAGGAAAAGTCATCACAAGCAAATTGGAAGATGTAGAAAAAATATCTATAGAATCTCATGAATAAGCACATTAGTTTTTTAGAAAATCTTAATGAAAGCCAGCTCAAGGCAGTGCTTTTTGTCAATGGGCCACTATTGATATTAGCAGGAGCAGGCACAGGCAAAACCACAGTGCTAACCTCAAGGATATTAAATTTAATTAAGAATAATCATGCATTTCCTCATGAAATTTTATCTGTGACATTCACCAATAAAGCAGCGCAAGAAATGCGAGAAAGAATTGCAAAAAATCTCAACAACTCTACTTTTGACATAAACATGGGCACCTTTCATTCTGTTGCTGCAAAAATCTTAAGAAAGCACGCGACCAAGATAGGATATACAGGTAATTACGTCATTATTAATCAAGATGATCAGCTCAGAATAATAAAAAAGATTCTTAAAGACTTGAATATAGATGAAAAATCTCTTCCTTCAAAAATAGTGCTAAATGAAATAAACAGATTAAAAGACAGAGCTTTGCCTCATAACAGTTTAAAAGGCGATGAATTTCAAATAAAAGAACCACGTCTAAAACACATATATAGCTTATATCAAGAGATCTTAGAAAAATCTAACGCAATGGATTTTGGAGATTTGATATTAAAAAACATTGAATTATTCAATACAAATCTTGATGTGTGCTCATATTATCAAAATAAGTTTAAATATATATTGGTGGACGAATATCAAGACACGAATGTTGCGCAATACCTGTGGATTCGACTATTGTCACAAAACAATCATAACATATGCTGCGTTGGAGATGATGATCAATCTATATATGGCTGGAGAGGCGCAGAAATACAAAATATCCTAAGATTTGACAAGGATTATCCCAACACAACCACCATACGATTAGAAAAAAACTACAGGTCTACCTCCTCTATATTAAACGTTGCAAGCGCTATTATTGATAAAAATAACACTAGGCATAAAAAAAGATTGTGGACTGATAAAGAATCTGGGCAAAAAGTTCAAATTACAAATTATTACGACGATAAAGAAGAAGCCAGAGCTATAGTAGATAAGATAGATCTAATGAACAGAGTGGAAAAAAGAGCTTTATCAGATATAGCAATTTTAGTGAGAGCTGGACATCAAACAAGAAATTTTGAAGAAAGTTTGAACTATATGAACATACCTTATAAAATCGTAGGTAGTATAAAATTTTATGATAGAGCAGAAATTAGAGATAGCATTGCTTACATAAGGCTTTTAAATAATAAAGATGATAATCTGGCTTTTGAAAGAATCATCAATGTCCCAAAAAGAGGTGTGGGAAATGTAGGGTTACAGAATATTATTAAGCTCGCAAAAGAAAAAGCTACCTCTTATTTCTTTGCTGCTGAGGAAGCAGTTAGTCAAAAATTAATCAAGGGTAAAGCTGCTAAGGAAATTGAAGCATTTACATCAAACATCCGGCAGTTCGCTGAACAATTGAAAACAGAAGAACACTCTCAAATTTTTGAAAAAACACTCGACGCTATGGGTTATTTTAGTTATTTGCAAGAAGATAAAAATGAAGTAGTAAGAGATAGAATTCAGAATGTGAAGGAATTGATCAAAAGCTTATCTGAACATGAAAGCATCAGCACTTTTTTAGAATACATTAGTTTATTAACAGATACATCAAATAGTAATGATGATGAACAAGTGAGTATCATGACTATACATTCAGCAAAAGGATTAGAGTTCCACACTGTCTTTTTGCCAGGGTGGGAAGAAGGAATATTGCCAAGCACTCAAGCAATAGATGACAAACGTGAATTTTCTATCGAAGAAGAGAGGAGACTTGCTTATGTTGCTGTAACAAGAGCAAAAGAAAGGTTGATGATCTCTTATGGATCGTATAGGAAGGTGTATGGTAATTTTCAAATGAGCGAACCTTCAAGATTTATCAACGACATCCCTAAAAATGAATACAAAACGGTAAATAATTATTTTAATCAAACTTATCAAGATATCCGTAAGAAAGAAAATTTTTCTGTGGGAACTAAAGTGTCTCATCAAGAATTTGGTTATGGCATAATATTGTCAATTCATCATGAATTTGCCGAGGTTTTTTTCGAAAAAGGAGGAGTCAAAACATTGCTTATGGAATATTTACAATTGATAAAATGAGTACAAACAATAATAACCCCCCTAATCATATTGCAATTATAATGGATGGTAATAGCAGATGGGCTAAGAATAGGTTAATCACGCAAAATTTAGGGTATAAAAAAGGTATAATAGCTGCTCAAAACATAATCCGACATGCAAAAAATATAGGTGTGAAATATTTAACTTTATTTGCGTTTTCTTCAGAAAATTGGAATAGACCAGAGAAGGATGTGAAAGAGATAATGGATATGCTTAGAAAATATTTAAAGAAGGATATTGAGGAGTTATTGCACGAAGATATAAAAATCATCTTTATTGGCAGCAGAAAAAGGCTGGATCCAGATATAGCTGAGCTAATGCACCAAGTAGAAGAAAGGTCTAAAAATAACAGTTTTAATCTGATTATGGCAATGAGCTACGGTTCACGAAATGAGATATTGGATGCAGCAATTGAATTCTCTAAAAAAATAGATAGCCACCCTCAAAAAAGCGCTCTTGATACCTTCACCTCAACTATCAATCCACATAACATCCCAGATCCAGATTTATTGATACGAACAAGTGGCGAATATCGATTAAGTAACTTTTTATTGTGGCAAATTGCATATACAGAGCTCTATTTCACAGATAAATTATGGCCCGATTTCACAACAAAAGATCTGGATGATGCAATTAACAACTATAACTCTAGAGAAAGGAGGTACGGAAGATGATTTGCTCTACCCTAACAAAGAGAGTACTGACCGCACTTTTTCTTATACCATTAGCGTATTTTTTCATTTTCAAAGGAGGAATCTTTTATAGCATATTTTTAATTACCATAATGATCATATCGTTATATGAAGTTGTAAAAATAATTTTTTGGCAAAATTATTCTGTTAGAGCAAAAGAGAAATGTCTTTATTGTTTTTTTGCAATTTTGTATATAGCTTTCTCAATGTATAGCCTATACACCATTAGGGGAAGTGTCCAAGGCTATGAGTTAACTTTATATTTGTTTTTTACAGTTTGTGTATTTGATACATCTGCTTATTTTATAGGAAGTTTATTAAAAGGACCAAAATTAATGCCTAAGATTAGCCCTAAAAAAACTTGGTCTGGATTAATTGGTGGATCCTTAATAACATTAGTGACCATTTTTAGTACATTCCATGCCCTCGACCAAGATTTAGAAACTGCTTTCATCACAGCATTTATATCTTGTATCATTGGTGTTATGGGACAAATAGGTGACTTCATAGAATCTAGTTTTAAAAGAAAATTCGGCGTTAAAGATAGTGGCTCTTTATTGCCAGGTCATGGAGGAATATTAGACAGAATGGATAGTGTTTTTTTATCATCTATTACATTATTTTTATTTAGATTTCATAAATATTAATGACGAAAAAGAAAATAGCAGTTTTAGGAGCAACAGGCAGCATAGGTAAAAGTACCCTTGCTCTGCTTCAAGAAAAAATAGATCTTTTTGAAATAGTTACCTTAACAGCAAACACTAATGCTGTTGAATTGGCTCATCTTGCTAATAAGCATCAACCAAAAAACATAGTCATAAAGGATGACTCAAAACACAAAGAACTTTCTGAGATATTACACTTTAATAATAAAGTGAATGTTTACGCTGGAGAAGATGATTTTTATAATCTTCTCACCTTAGAATACGATATTGTAATAGTTGGCATCTCAGGCATTGCCGCAATAAAACCATTATTCAAAGCACTTGAGAGCACTAAATTAGTTGGTTTAGCAAATAAAGAAAGTATTATCTGTGCAGGAGAATTGATCATAAAAAAAGCAAATAATCTGGGAGTAAAAATCATTCCTTTAGATTCAGAGCACAACGCCATTTTTCAGTTATTACAAGAAAAAGATAATGGCTCAATAGAAAAGGTTGTCTTAACAGCTTCTGGAGGTCCATTTCTCAACTTTCCTTTAGAAAAATTAAAAAACATCACACCAAGTCAAGCTGTAAAGCATCCAAATTGGTCTATGGGGGCAAAAATCTCTGTTGATTGCGCCAACATGATGAACAAAGGCTTGGAAATAATAGAGGCGTGCCAGCTATTTAACTTTAATATTAACAATGTTGACGCAATCATTCATCCGCAGTCAATAATGCATACCTTGGTTCATTATTGCGATGGCTCTGTTTTATCTCAATTAGCTTGGCATGATATGAGAACCGCTATTTCAACTGCATTAAATCATCCAAACAGGCTTGCTTTTAATTATCCAAAAATTAACTTTCATAACTTAAATTTATCTTTTCATGAAATAGATAAAGAAAGATATCCAATGTTTTTTCTTGCAAAAGAAGTTTATAAAAAAGGTATGTGCCAAACAATAACCATGAATGTTACTAATGAAATTGCCGTCTCTAAATTTTTACAAAACAAGATAGGCTTTTTAGAAATATACAAGATTGTATCTCAAGCTATCGATAAGACCGATATTCAGAAACTGAATGTCATAGATGATGCGCTAGAATACATAGAGGCATGCGCTTTAAAAAATAAAGATCTTTAATATTAAATATTAAAATAAATGGTTTTATTTCTTTTTTTCTGGTGCTAGGCTTAGGTCAATGGAAGTGTTTAAGTATTGAGGGGAGTGGCGATGTAATTTTGGTAATATTGATATGAATGAAGTGCTTATTTACACGAAAAACTCTTGCCTTCACTGCTTTACAGCAAAAGAATTATTAAAGAAAAAAGGAATAGAATATCAAGAAATAGATATAACAAACAGTACAGAAAAAATCGATGATCTGTCTAATAAAACTGGCGGCATGAGAACTGTCCCCCAGATATTTGTAAATGGCACTCATCTTGGAGGATATAATGAATTGTTAAATTATTGTAATAACTTTGAGCATAACAAAGAAAAAAGTGTTATAAAAAAAGAAAATAATGATATATCGCACCATGTACAAATACAATCTTCCAGTGATCACAATCCAACATGGACTCTGAAAAAAAAACTGAAACCTAATTTGAGAAAAGGACGAAAAAGAGATCCTCTAAAACCTGATCAAAAAATCTCCTTTAAAACAATTGATTATGATCAAATATGGAGTAAGGGACAAATTTTCAGACTTGAATATAGAATCATCTTAAATTTTTTAATCCGTAAATTTCCATTAGTATTTGGGTGGAAAAATGTCGTTGTTCTAAAGGTAGGTATTTTGAATGACATATTAGAGCATGATATAGGAATATCGAGAAATAAACTAAACAATTTCTTACAAGCTTATTGTAACAAACGTTTATACAGAGAATTACATGTAGAGGGAACAGCAAGATATGATCTAAATGGAAATGAAGCTGGAGTTGTCACAAAAGAGCATGTTGAAGGTAAGCAAGCAAACCTAGAAAAGGCACGACAGATTAGAGAAGAAAAGATGAAAAAATCTACAGAGGAAAGTAAATCTAAAGATCTGATTGATGAAAAAAATTGGAAACGTATTAAAAAGAAAAAAAACAAAACAAAGGGGTCTATAGTAGAAATCAAACAAAAAGACTTCATCGATATTTAGACACACTAGACTAAATATTTTGATTGATTGTTTTATAGAAACATGGTAAATAACTATCTTATAAATCGAAATAGGGTACAAGTTTGATAGAAGTTCAAGTAAGATTTAACAACGTAGACTACTCATTGAGAGTGTTGAAAAAAAAGCTTCAAAAAGAGGGAGTTTTTAAATCTATGAAGGAAAAACGCCACTATGAAAAACCTTCGGAAAAAAAACTTAGAAAAAGAATAGAAGCTACTAAAAGAAAACACAAATCCAGAAGAATGTACTCTTCAAACCACTAGCCTCGAATACATTATCCCCAACCTTTTGCCAGATGTCTTTCGAGGCTCAACATTTATATAAGACACATAATAAAAAAAACATAGTGTCTGATGTCAATATTTCGTTAAATAAATCAGAAGTAGTTGGCTTGTTAGGACCTAATGGTGCCGGCAAATCAACATCTTTTTATATCTTAGCAGGAATCATAAAGCCTTCCAGTGGTGCAATATATTTAAATCAAAAAGACATTACTCAACTATCTTTATCTTTTCGTGCAAAATTAGGAATATCATACCTACCACAGGAATCTTCAATCTTCAGGAACATGTCTGTTGAAGAAAATATCATGACTGCATTAGAAGTGGTAGAAAAAGATTGGGAAACACGTCAACACCTTGTCGAAGAGCTTATGACAGAGTTTTCAATAGAGCATTTACGCAAAGCAGACGCCGTATCTTTATCAGGTGGAGAAAGAAGAAGGCTAGAGATTGCTAGGTGTATGGCAATAAGACCTGAATACATATTACTTGATGAACCATTAGCGGGAATAGACCCTATAGCAATCTCTAATATTTCATCCTTAATCCAAGATTTAAAATCTAAAGGCGTGGGAGTCTTAATTACAGACCATAATGCAAAAGAAATCTTTTCTCTCGTTGACAGAGCATACATTATGTATGAAGGGAAGATAATTGCATATGGCACATCAAAGGAGCTCTCATCTAACAAGCAAGTACGAGAAAAATACCTGGGCTCGAATTTCAACCAATATAGTGAATAAAATAAATTCTTAATTTGAACAACAACCAAGCTTATGCTATAATCCACAGTGATGAACTATACATGATGTTACATGAAAAATTTCAATGTTGATTTCAAGGCTCTTGCTGTTACTGTGATTTACCCTATACTCTTAATAATCATGGCTGTAATCTACTCCAGGTATTATAAAATTGGCACCTTTGAGATACTTTGCATGGTCGTGACATATTACATAATAAATATATCTGTTGGAGTGGGCCTGCATAGGTTATGGTCTCATGGCGCGTATAAAGCGAAAAAATCTGTTGAATTTGTTCTTTCATTATTAACCGCAGCAACTCTTCAAGGTCCCATACTGGCATGGGCATCGGATCATATGATGCATCATCAACATACAGATGAAGAAAAAGATCCACACACTGCTCTAAAATTTAAAAACAAGCTAGTGGGCTTTCTTTGGTCTCATATGGGCTGGATGATATTCCCGACAAATAAAACAAAAAAAATAGAAAGGGTTGCCCTTGTAAAACTTGGTAGAAATAAAATTGTTATGTGGCAATTTAGAAATTACTGGAAAATTGCTATTTTAATGAATCTACTACCTTTAGTTATCGGTTATCTAATTGGTGGGACGGTGCATTATGCAATTTCAGCATTTATTTTCATGGGCCTTGGGAGAGCCATTCAGCAACAAGCAACGTTTTGTGTCAATTCGATAGTTCACGTAAACATGGGTACAAGACAATATTACTATGGCACAGCAAATGACATATGGTGGCTCTTTTTTATGTTATTAGGCGAAAATTGGCATAATTTCCACCACGCTTTTGCCAGTGATTATCGCAATGGACCCAAGTGGTATCATCTTGATATTCATAAGTGGGTCATAGCACTTCTTGCTAAGTGTGGTCTAGCAAGTGATTTAGTTGTAACATCAAAGGAGAGAATTGCTTCTATGGTTGAGGAAGTAAAGAAAAAGACTATAGCTGATCGCAATAATAAGATATTAACGATTGAAAAAATGTCTAATGAAATCTATGCTCTGGCAGTCAACAAACTCAAATCCGCAGAAAAGTCTGCTACAAAATTTGCAGAAGATTTTAAAGAAAATTTAAATATTGTTGTTGAAAAATCTTCGAATATAATTAAGAATATTCAAGAGTTGCAGAAGGAGAATATAGAAGAAGCAGTATTGAAAAGCTTGTCTTCGAAACTCGAAGATTTGAAAAAAATAGCCTTTAAATTAGGAATTTACTGTCAGTCTGCATAGTTTTTTCGGGGTATAGCGTAGCCTGGTTTATCGCGCCTGGTTTGGGACCAGGAGATCGGGAGTTCAAATCTCTCTACCCCGACCATTGATCTTATTAACAATGTGAATAATAAATTTTTTGTACCGCTTGATGCAGAGGGTCTTTTTATAAAAGAGCAAGAGAAAGATTTCATATGCTATCTTCATTCTTATGATGAAAAAAAGTCTTTAGAATTAAGAAAAAATATTCAGTTTAGTAATCCAAAGTATAAAATTCTTAATATGCCAGCTTGGTCCACCAAGCCGTACGATTCATCTTCGCCAAGTAGTCATTCAATGTTTGAGAGACTACAAACATTGCATTATCTCACTCAAATAACAACTAAAGAAAAGATAATAGTTTTAATAAATTATCAAAATTTATTACAAAAATTATTGCCTAAAGATTTTTTTGCCGCACATACTATAAATATTCATGTAAATCAAACCATCAACAGAGATTCCTTGTTAAACTCTCTTCTCTTAATAGGATATAAAAGAGAATCTACCGCCAGCAATTTTAGCGAATTTGCGGTTCGAGGCTATATAATTGATATAGCAATCAATTTTCATTTTGGCATCAGAATCTTTCTTGATGGAAATAAAATAAGCTTGATCAAAAAATATGACTTAGAGACACAGCACAGTAATCAGGAAATAACAGAATCTCATGTTATTCCAACCAATGAAGTCATCCTAAGCACAAATAGCATAAATTTCTTTAAAAAACGGTATACATCTTTATTTGGCATTGATATTCACGATAAGTTATATGAAAAGATTACATCTGGCACTCCATTTATTGGCATGGAAAATTATCTACAATTTTTTCATGAACAACTTTCCACCATTGATGAATATATAAAAAACACCGAAGTATTAATATATCAATACAATATAAAAAATTGCATATCTGAATACAAAAACGAGATCTTAAATAACTACCAAGAAAGAAAAGAAAAAAATGACAAAATACCACCTATTGATTCCTTATACACTTTAGATTTAGATCTTGAAGATTGTTTTGCAAACTATAACACAACTTGTGTATATCCATTTTCAGCATCAGACACTAAAAACAATATCTTTAAATATCCTCAATTAGAAGATTCAGATATTGAATATGAATACACCATCTTGTGTTCAGAGGAAGAACATGAAGATTCAGTAAAAAGCATAGACCAAATCAATAATAAAGGCTTATATAACGCAACTTTGCATATAGAAAAAGATTTTATCTATAAAGATAGCTTCATTTTCAAAACACAAAAGCAAAAATCCATCAACTCCTCTCCTAAAAAAGCTAAAAAGAAAAAGAACATCTCTCACTATTTTCAAAGCAATTTTGCAGAAAATGATCTAGTAGTTCACAAAGAATATGGATTAGGAAGATTTATTGGATTAAAAGAAATAGAGGTGAAAAATCATAAGCATGATTTTGTACAGATACTCTATAGTAATAATGATAAATTTTATCTGCCAATTGAAAATCTAAATCTATTAACAAAATATGGAAAAATAGAAGAGAACATACAGCTAGATAAATTAGGAGGTAATTCTTGGCAAGTAAAGAAAGAGAAAACGAGAAAAAAACTCAAATTAATGGCAGAAGAATTAATAAAAACTGCCGCTACTAGAACTAAAATCATATCACAGGATTACAAACTATTTGAAGAGGAATATCAAAATTTTTGCGAATCTTTTCCATATGACTTAACCGATGATCAAGAGCAAGCAATTAATGATATATATCAAGACTTTATCCAAAGAAAAATAATTGATAGACTGGTGTGTGGCGATGTGGGCTTTGGTAAAACAGAGGTGGCCTTAAGAACAGTTGCGATGCTCTTGATGTCTACATTAAAATCACAAATAGCAGTTATAGTTCCAACAACTCTTTTAGCCATACAGCATTATAAAACATTCAAATCCCGATTCAAAAATTCAGGCATAAAAATAGGCTTATTATGCAGAGTCAACACATCTTCAGAAAGAACTCAAAATTTAAAAATGCTTGAACAAGGAGAGATAGACGTTGTAATAGGCACTCACACATTATTGCACAAAAATATAAAATACAAAAATCTTGGCTTACTTGTTATAGATGAAGAACAGCAGTTTGGAGTTAAGCAAAAAGAGCGCCTGAAAGATCTCAAAAAAGATATCCATGTATTACTTTTAAGCGCAACACCAATACCACGCACATTACAAATGTCTATGTTTGGCTTGAAGCAATTTAGCATCATAGCATCCCCACCTATTAACAGACTTCCGATAAAAACATTCGTGACATCATATGATGAAAACATCATAAAAAATGCCATATTTGATGAAATAGAACGCAATGGTAGAGTCTTTTATGTTGTACCAAGGATAAAATACCTCAACAAGTCCATAGCAACCATAAGAAAACTGGTTCCACAGGCAAAAATTGCTTCAGCATCTGGAGAGTTAGAGCATAAAGATCTAGATTCACTAATGCTAGATTTTTATAACGGAAAGTATAACGTTCTTGTTTCAACCCCCATCATTGAATCTGGTCTCGACATTCCTAATGCAAATACCATAATCATAGATTATGCTCATATGTTTGGCTTAGGACAGTTATATCAAATTAGAGGGAGGGTAGGGAGAAGTATAACGCAAGCATACTGTCACATCACATTCCCAGAAGATGCAAAAATAACATCTAAAGCAGAACAAAGACTTCTCACAATGCAATCTATTGATTATTTCAATGCTGGGTTTGCAATAGCTGCCAAAGACATGGAAATTCGAGGATATGGCAATCTTTTAGGTCAGGAACAATCAGGTCATATACGAGAAATTGGCATAGAGCTTTATCAGCAAATGCTTGAAGAAGAAATAAAGAATGCCAAACAAGATACTGATGACAATATAACATGGGAAGTTAAAATAAATGTCGATCTACCAATCTATATACCAAAATCTTATATAGAAGAAAAGTCACTGCGCCTTGACATCTACAGAAAAATTTCTTCTCTTAAAGATAAGAAGGAGCTTGATGAGTATAAAGATGAACTCTTTGATAGGTTTGGAGTTTTACCAGAACCATTGCTTAACCTGATATCGCTTATTGAGTTAAAACAACTAGCATTAAAAGCAAAAATTGAAAAACTCGACATTTTAGTTGATAAAATTGTGATCTCTTTTTACCAAAATCTTCCTAAAAACCCAGAAAAAACTATGAAATTAGTCCATGATTACCCTTCTCAAGTAAAATTATTAAAAGACCACAGAATTATGATTTTAAAAAATGGACCAAGTGATCATCAGCAAATATTTAAATCTACAGAGAAATTACTAAATATGTTCATTTAAAAGACCGTTGCATAAGTAAAAAATTCACAAAAAAGAATAATCTTGCTCTAGCCTTTTGAAAATTATTGAAATTTCTGTTCCTCGTACTATATCTAACTTTACTGAAATAACACATAATAATATGAATCATGAATCAAGCAAAAGAAGTTAAAAAATTTGATGCTGAAGTTGGCAAAGTTCTGAATCTAGTCATTAATTCAATTTACACAAATAAAGATATTTTTCTGAGAGAATTAATATCCAATGCTTCTGATGCTTGCGATAAGCTTAAGTATGAGTCTTTAACCAATCCTGAATCTCAAGAATTTAATTCGGATTTTAAAATTACTATAAAAATTGATCAGCCCAACAAAACTGTTGTTATTTCTGACAATGGCATAGGTATGAATTATGACGATTTAGTAACCAACTTAGGAACAATAGCAAACTCAGGAACTCAAAAATTTATAGATAACCTTTCCGCAAATAACAATTCTTCAACAGATATTAACCTAATTGGTCAGTTTGGCGTGGGGTTTTATTCTGCCTTCATGGTAGCTGACAGTGTAACAGTACTGACAAAAAAGTGCTCTGAAAATAAGTCATATAAATGGCATTCTGAAGGTAAAGGAGAATACACAATAGAAGAGACAGATGAACATACATCAAATGGAACAACTATAATGCTCCATTTAAAAGATTCAGAAACTGAATACTTAGAAAAGTATAGAATTAAACATATCATTTCCACATATTCTGATCATATAGCATTCCCAATAGAATTATTAGAAGAGGATGATAAAAAAGAATTACTAAACAAAGCCTCAGCTCTTTGGATCAGAAATTCTTCAGATATTACAGAAAAAGAATATGAAGAATTTTTTCATCATGTATCATATTTTCCTGGAAAACCATGGCTGACTTTACATAATAAAGTAGAAGGCACTTTGCAGTATACCAATTTGCTGTTTATTCCAGATAGTAAACCATTTGATCTTTATCATCCTGACAGAAAAACAAAAGTAAAACTTTATATAAACAGAGTATTTATATCAGAAGAAGGTAATGATCTGATCCCAGCTTATTTGAGATTTTTGCGCGGTATTGTCGATTCAGAAGACTTACCACTGAACATCAGTAGAGAAACACTACAACACAACGCTGTTCTTAGAAAAATAAAAAAATCTATTGTTAATAAAGTCTTATCAACATTAAAGGAAAAGTTAACGTCAGATCCCAAAAATTATGATGCTTTTTGGAGCAATTTTGGAGAAGTAATAAAAGAAGGACTATGCGAACATACACTAGATGAAAAAAACCAAATACTAGAAATTTGTAAATTCCAAACAACCACTAATCCTAATGCTGTACAACTTATCACTCTGGATGAGTATATATCGCACATGACTGAAGAACAAAAAGATATATATTATTTAAGCGGTGACAATATAGATTCTTTGCAAAATAACCCTCAATTAGAAGGTTTTAAAAAACGGAACATACCTGTGATACTTCTTCAAGATCATGTGGATAATTTTTGGGTAAATGTCATCAATGAATATAAAGGAAAAAAATTAACCTCCATTTCAAGCAGTAATATTGACCTAAACAAGATAAAAAAACTTGATGATGATTCTACAATAAAGAAAAATGAATCAAATGAAGATGAACATAAAAAACTGATAGAATTTATCAAGGAAACATTAAAAGATAAAATTAAGGATGTATCAATATCATCAAAATTAATCAATAGTCCAGCTTGTATCTCTGTGCCAGAAGGCTCTATGAATATCAGAATGGAAAAATTTCTGATGGAGCAAAAACAACTTAAAAACAAATCTTTAAAGATATTAGAAATCAATCCTAAACATCCTATTTTAACTAAGGTAGAAAATTCTCTTTCAGATGCTCAGGAAATCGACAGAAACAAGGATATAATCTATGTGATTTATACGCAAGCCTGCTTAATTGAAGGGGAGACTATTGAAAACCCATCTGAGTTTGGAACCAAGCTTAATTCCCTGCTCGCAAAAGGTCTTGTTTAATCAAGACCTTTTAAAGCTTAAAACCTTGTGCAATTATATAGATTTCTGAAGAGTCTTTATAACTTGCACTTGGTTTAAAAAAACTCACTTTTTCAAATTTTTTACGAACCTCTAGATGAAAATCCTTAGTTCTTCCTCCTTCAAAAACCTTTATGATCATATTGCCGCCAAAACATAATCTTTTTTCACTATATTGAAATACTGCTTTAGCTAAATTCATAATTTTTATATGATCCACTTCTCTGTTTCCAGAAGTGTTAGGTGCCATATCACTACAAATCAGATCTATTTCATATGCAGCTAGCTGAGTTTGCACTTCTTCACAACAAAAATCTCCTTGTATAAAATCCAATCCTTCAATCTCTTCCATGGGCTTTAAATCTATTGCAAAAACTTTACATGCCGCTTTTTTCTTTTCTAAAATATACTGAGACCAAGATCCTGGATATGCACCAAGATCAAGAATATATTTAGAATTCTCTATGAGCTTATATTTTTTTTCAATATCAATTAACTTGAAAACCGCACGAGAACGATAATTATGCTTTTTGGCTAAAATGACATATTCATCATTTTTATGCCTTTTTAACCACTTAGAAGATGATAATGATAATGATTTTGTTTTTTTCAAACTATTCTATTTTTTATTAAATCTTTAGTAATCAAAGTGCTCACGAAATTGTTAATTCCCACTCTTCTCCCTTTTCTCAATCTTTCAGATTTAAGTATCATTAATAATTTACTAAGACTCTGCTCTATATCACGATTTATTATAACATAATCATATTCATGCCAATGACTAATCTCCTCTTCTGCTCTTGCCATTCTTTCTTCAATCACTTCTTTACTATCTTCATTCCTCATCTGCAATCTTCTATGCAACTCATCAATAGATGGTGGCAACAAAAATACACTAGTCACATCTGGTCTTGCTATAGCTGATAATTGTCTGTTTCCCTGCCAATCTATATCAAATAAAACATCTTCCCCTACACTAAGTTTATCTAAAACCCTCTTTTTTGGAGTACCATAAAAATTACCAAATATTTCAGCATACTCAAGGAACCCCCCTCTCTTCTCTTTCTCTAAAAATTCTTCTTTATTCATAAAATAATAGTCTTTTTCATCGACTTCTTGTGATCTTTTTTTCCTTGTTGTACATGATATAGAAAGCGATATATGCTCATCATTCTCTAAAATTAACTTAGATAATGTCGTTTTTCCAGTTCCAGAAGGAGCTGAAACCAAAAACATTAATCCTCTTCTTTTTATATTAACCATAAATTTCACGTTCTGTTTGAATATTCACCATTTTTCATCATATATTCAATTTTATCTACAATAATTTTTTCTACTTTCATATCATAAAGTTCATTCAAAATGGTAAGTCCAGTGGGAGAAGTAACATTAATCTCTATCAAATAACCATCAATTATATCCATGCCAGCGAGAAAAATATTATTCAATTTTAAATAATCAGCAATCTTGCGGACCATGA
Organism: Candidatus Midichloriaceae bacterium; assembly: GCA_965655955.1. Classification (GTDB taxonomy): domain Bacteria; phylum Pseudomonadota; class Alphaproteobacteria; order Rickettsiales; family Midichloriaceae; genus CBFHIH01. The sequence continues at coordinate 16,122 of CBFHIH010000001.1, forward strand.
TAAATTCTTGTTCAGTAAGCTCTGCTTTGGCGTATCCATGGTGTATACTTGCTTTAAAATCATTTTTGCGAGTTTTTCTGTTGATAACCCCTAAAATTTCACCGTTGATCAATAACACTCTTTTGTCACCCCATGAGCTGATTGAAGGCAAGTATCTTTGCGCCATCACACAACCTTCTTTCTCAAGAATGACATGTATAATATTATCTACATTTTCTTGAGATTGACAAAGTTTCACCACACCATGCCCACCATATCCGTATAAAGGTTTTAAAACAATTTCATTATGTTGTTGATAAAAATTTTTTATCTTATCAGCTGAACTTGTCACAATTGTCTCAGGTATAAAATCAATAAAATTCAGTATGCATAATTTCTCTGAGACATTTCTTATGCTTTTTGGATCATTTATAATCAAAACAGAGCTAGCAATCAGCTCTATTAAATACGTACTGGTTAAATATTTATTATTAAAAGGAGGATCTTGTCTAAATAAAAGAAGTGAAGATTGTTGTAACTGTTTTGTTTCAGCACTTAAGATAGTAAAACCTTTTTTTGAATTGAAGGTGATGACATGTCCTTTAGCATATAATTGACAATTCTCAAAAACAACATCTCGAACTTCATAAGCAAACAGCTCGTATCCCCTATCTTCCAACTCTTTAGCCAATAACAAAGTGCTATCAGTTTTAAGATCTAAGGTATCTAAAGGGTCAACCTGTAAAGCTACATATCCGCAATTCATTAAAGCAATTAATCCCCAAAATTTGATACTTTACCTTTTTGAGCATGTTCTAAAGATAACACCTTCTTCAAAGACGCAACCAAATACTTAATCATATCCTTGGTAATAAAAGGACTGATTGTGATTCTTAAACGCTCTTCTCCTCTTGGAACAGTAGGGAAATTAATTCCTTGGATGTATATTCCATATTCGCTCAATAACTTAGTGTATATCTCTTTGCAAAGATGTGCATCCCTGATCATAACCACAACTATATGTGTGTTGTTCTCAAGTATTTGTATATTATTATCTCTCAACTCTTTTTTTAAAAATGCAACATTGAGCATAAGCCTTTCACGCTCTTTACTACTTTTTCTTAGATACTGCACGCTTGCTAATGCAGCTGATAGAACCGCAGGAGGTAATGATGTTGTGAAAATAAAACCAGATGCATAGCTTCTGATGGCATCCACTACTATGTTCTTTGCCGCAATATAACCACCAACAACTCCATAGGCTTTTGAAAACGTACCTTGTATTATATCAATATCCATGTCAACACCCATGGCTCTTGCAATGCCAGCCCCTTCTTTGCCATAAATACCAACCGAATGGACTTCATCAATATAAGTCAGGGCGTTATATTTTTTTGCTAAAGCAATGAACTCTGGTATTTTGGCTATATCGCCGGTCATGGAATAAACAGATTCAAAAATAATTAACTTGGGCTGATGGTAAGGGTAAAGCTTCAATTTAGATTCTAAATCAAAAGTATCGTTATGTTTGAATATCTCTTTTTTCATCCCCCCTTCTTTTATTCCAGAAATAATGGAAGCATGATTTTGCTCATCAGAAAAAACCACACATTCAGGCATAATGTTTGAAATAGCGACTATACTTGCCTGATTAGCAACATAGCCAGAGGTAAAAACCAACGCTGATTCCTTTTGATGTAAATCAGCAACTTCACTTTCTAGATTAACTATAGAAGTGGTGGTGCCCGAAATATTTCTCGTTCCACCTGAACCAACGCCAAAAGTTTTTGCTGAATTAATGAATGCATTAAGAACATATTCATTCTTAGACATACACAGATAGTCATTGCTGCAAAAAATCAGAAGATTTTTATCGTAATATTTATTATAAGCAGCAGCCTTTTTTTCAATCGACGACTCAAGCTCAGTGAAAACACGATATCTTCCCTCCGAGCGCACTTTTTCAATTGCTGAGGAAAAATATCGTCCTAACACATCAAGCACTATATATTTAATTTTTTTGAAACTTAGCGCTCAAGCCTGGCTTTAAAAGATTGACTCCCACAATAATAAGAGCAAAAGAGTAGAAAAAGCACACATAACATGTGTCAAAACCGCCATGATGATGGTGGTGAACGTTATATCCCGCAGCAATACCAATCGCACTTAAAAAGAGCGTAACCGAAGAAACATTAACATTAAAATTTAAAGAAAGTCTACTGGATAACAACTTTAACACAGGCAAAAGCATTATTAAAAAAACAGGGATAACATGTAAAACACTTAGAAAATTTTCCATTTTTAACACACATTGATTAATTATGTCGTGTAGCCATTATATATGTTCATACTTTAAGATCAAGAAGAAAAATCACAACACACAATGAACTATATTTGACGGTTTAGCATAAGCCTTATTAACCTTCTAGGTAAATATCAACAATTTCATTTAAAAAACTTAAAGCGTCATCATAAGGGCGCTGAAAGCTATTTCTTCCTATAATAGAGCCGCTTCCTCCACCTTTTTGTATAGCACGAACCTCATTTAAGATTGCGTCTTTATTTTTAGATTCTCCACCAGAAAACACGACAAGTCTTTTCTGGCAAAAAGTAGAATGCATAACATGTGATATTCTTTGTTCCAAGGATTCATAAGATTTATCATACTTGTCTTTTAAATCATTGGCGAACACAGCTTGAGAAGGTGGCTTAACTTTAATTATATTTGCTCCCATTAATGCTGCTATATGAGATGCATAAGCTATTGTATCAATCGCAGTTTCCCCTTCTTTAGAAAGAGATCCTCCTCTTGGATAAGACCACACCACGGTTGCTAAACCATATGATTTAGCTTCGCTGATTAACTCACTAATCATTTCTATCATTTCCAAGGAATTATCAGACCCGGGATAGATTGTGTACCCTACCGCCACACATCCTAAATACAACGCATCTTGTAAAGAGGCAGTTAAAGATTGATATGGTTCTACATTCTTAGAAAGCAGCAAGTTTGCACTATTTGCTTTTAAGATAAGAGGAATTGTACCTCTATATTTGTCAGGCATTGCCTCAAGCATCCCTTTCGGCGCTGCATATGCAGTCAATCCTGCCTCTATTGCCAATTTCACATGATATTCCGGATTATAGGCTTCGGGATTCATATGAAAGCTTCTTGTTGGCCCATGTTCAAAACCTTGATCAACAGGTAAAATCACCATTTTTCCCGTCCCTGAAAGCTTTCCATGCATCAATAATGTGGCAATCTTAGCTTTTACAGATGGCGTCTCGCCCTGATAATGATTTATTATTCGCTCTACTTTTTTTGTTAAGAACATGTGCTTAAAGTGGTAAATTACTGATTATATCAAACCTTAAAAAGGTCCGCGAGTCAAATCTTATATAAAGATTTTGGGATTTATATACTTTACCCTATTAAAACCTAATAAAATATTCATTTTCTTTTATCTTGTAAAAGCTAATCTTAGAGTTGTCATACTCATTTAATATTTCCTGTGTTATAGGCTCGTATTTTTTAGACATCCTGCTCTTTCTAGCTTGCCTTTTATCCACTTGCCAAATATCTGTAGACTATTTTTTGATCTAATGTTTTGAAAATAATCTCCTTGAGTTCTCATAGGTATTACTAAGTTATCATCTGTAAACAAATAAAAGTTACCTTTTGGATACAGCGGGGATTCTCTAATATTTTGATCGGCTATTAGCTCAACCTCGTACCAAGATCTAGGTTTGATTCTATCCATCGATCTACTCCACCTACCCTTGCCAAAATAAACATTAAGATTAGATTTTTCCTTATCGGCTATCCTAGATAAATCTAATTCAAAGTTAGGCATAGAGTGCACTTTCTTTATATTTATATGGTGTTTGTCTAAACTTCGTCATAACTTATCAACTCTATTTCTTACCACCTTAAACTTGTTAGGTACTAATATTTCAGCCTTATGTATACCTACAGAATACTTATTTGAATATATATCATCTAAAAAACTATTTATTTTTGCTTTTTGTGATTCTTCAAATACTTGCAAAGTACATTCTATATTACCCTTAGTGCCACTAGCTGAGAAATTAGAAGACCCTAGATAAATATTACAGTGACCTTGCTTGTTAAATCTATAGACTTTCCTGTGGTAACGTCTGCCATTTACAACGTATACACCAGAATTGTCAGAATATTTGCGTAATCTATCTTTTAAACTAAGTGCAAAATTTAGCTTTTTCTCACTCAACCCCTCATAAAATACCCTACCTAGCAGTAGTTTAGAACAACCGCCATTTTTGGCTATTGCAATAAATTCGCTATCAAACGCTTCCATAGCGTCTAACAAAGCGTATCCAGAAGCTATAGCAACGTCATTAGATTGTTTGAACTCTTTATCCAATACACTTCTAAAATTCCCACCATTGATTCTAGGTTGGTATACATGCTTACTTATTTTCGTTTATAAACTCTTTAGCTGCATCTGCAAAATGCTTGATGCCAGATGGTGGTACAGAATTTCCTATCTGCCTTCTAATACTGTTATGGAACCTTCAAATATAAAGTCATCTGGGTAGCCAAATAATCTTGCTCTCTCCCTATTCGTTAAAGGTCTATTTTCTTGATAATGATACCCCCAAGCTCCACCGCCCCCTGCTGCAATAATTGTGATTGATGGCTTGTCTGGGTGGAGCCGTCTATAGACATGAGAAATCATACCTTTTACATAATGCGGAGATTCTATCGGAATATCAGTAAAGTTACCACCACCCGCTGGAATTAATTTTAACTTTTCTATGGTTTTTTCCTTTATGTTTTGATGCTCATTGTTATACAAAACCTTCTCCACTCCTTGTCAAGCATCCTTTGAGCTTAAATATATTTTTCATTGCAAACAGTCTTTGGTATGCAAAATTTATTTTTAATATCCCCACGGACTCCCACAATCAATACTCGCTCCCTCAACTGTGCCACGCCATAGTCTGCAAAATTAACAAGTTGAGGTGTCACTTTGTACCCGTTATTCTCTAGTATCTTCAAAATCACTTATTATTTTATTAATAGCTTTTCCTTTATTTGCTGTTATCAATCCCTTTACATTCTCAGCTATAAACATCATCAGCTGCTTTTCTGATACGATGCTCACAAAACTTTGATATAAATTACCCCTTTCTGTCTCTATTCCACCCCTTTTCCATATCATGGAAAATCTTGACACGGGAACCCACCAAGGATTAATTCAGCACTTGGGATTGCTGAATGGTGTATGTTTCTTATATCCTCACAAACAATATGATAACCTATGTTTTTTCGATAGGTTTCGCAGGCTTTTCTGTCTATATCATTAGCCCACCTTATGTCAAACCCTCCAGATAGTTTAAAACCTAAATCCATCCCACCACAACTTGAAAAAAGAGAAATTGTTTTTATTGTACCATCGCACGAATTGCCGTATTTCAAAACTTGATCTAAAGCATTATCTAAAATTGCTAAACTCAATCACTTGACTCAACCTCTGTGATCGTAACGCCTACTTTATCATCTATTAATATTATCTCACCTTTAGCTACAGGCTTATCATTGATCAATAAATCAACAGGATCCCCCACTTTCTTATCTAATTCAATTTTGTCTCCTTGATTTAGTTTTAGCAAATCTCTCACTTTAAACTCTTTCGTTCCAAGCACCACTGTCAGCTTTATCGGCACCGTGTATAAAGATTGAAGGTTGAGCTTTATACCATTTTTATTGTTTTGCGCTTCAGACATTTTTTCACCTTATTTATGTAATGTTGTTTAAATAATTATTAATGATCTTTTCTAACTGCAATTCTATTTTCCTTCTATTTTGCTTAATTAATGTATTATCATAAGATAGCTCACAATCATATCTCTGTATCTCTTTTGATTTAGTTATCTGAAAATTAAGATGTTTAGTTTTTTGTATTTGCTGAGTATAACTCTTCACCAATTCATAATCCTCATCATTCACCGTAATATTTACTACGTCAGCTTTAGAAAAAAAAGGGATATTTACATCCAAAAACGTTTGGATCATTTCTTTAGGAAACCTTTGTTCTATATTACCTATTAATTTTTTAGCAATCACATGGCTGAGATCTATGCAATCATTCATCATAGTGTTTTTATTATTTTTCACTAATTCAGAAAGATCTGTAAATTTCTCAGATAAATCGCTCATCAACTTCAGAGCTCCATCACCTCCTTCCTTTGAATTTTTTTGCTCATCTATACCTTCTTCTTTGCCTTTTTCAAAAGCCTCTTCTTTTAATTTCCGCATCTCATCTTCTGTATACGTTCTCACCACCGAGATGTTTTTCTTAGCTATTATTGCATCCGCAACTTCAAGAGTTCTGCCGGTGTGATTATCTTTTAAAGATGATTCGTCAGTTACTTCTTTTGCATAAACATTTTTGAGGGAAAAATCTGCATAATTGTATTTTTTAATCAATGAAACAGCCATACTAATCTCGCTCAAACCTTACAGACTTATTATTAATTAATTTTTTTAAGGTAGATATTACTTCTTTTTGAGAAAGCTCTGACTCTTCTTCTGTTAAGAATCTTAAACCATCTATTTCTTCCAAGACTATTTTACTTGCTCTGGTAGACATATTTTTAAAGAAATGGTCTTTCATTTTCTTAGATGCAAATTTCAAGGATTTAGGAACTGCTGATTTGTCAACATACTTTATTAAGCTTTGCATAGAAAAATCATCAAGTTTTAGTATATCTTCAAACATTAAAATATGCTTTCTGACTGAATCACCTTTGAATGAACTATATTGACTGATTTTATCAAGATACAAATGCTCTGTTTTCCTATCAAAATTAACGAGTATATCTGCTATAAATCTGCTGTTATCAACAGTGTCAAGAGAATCAGCTTTGTTGATTAAGTCATCTCTAACGGTTGCCTCAAGACTTGATAAAGCTTTGACATTGATTTTTTCTATGTTGAGAATCCTTTTGATTATCTCAAATGAAAAGTCATCATGGAATGTCTTGAGTATTTGCGCTGATTTCTCTGCAGGTAATTTATGCAAAATTAACGCTGCTGTTTGCGGATATTCATTTTTCAGATAATTGGATAGAATTTCATTCTTAACTTCAGACAACTGCTTCCAAACACTTTTAGAAGAAAAGTTGATTTCATTAATAATGGATGAAACCTTTTCCTCATCATAAGTTTTGTTGAGAACACGTTTTAATTTTGTTATGCTGCCTCCCAGCAACGATAAATTATTAGTTTTTTCCAAAAAATATGTGAATGCATTAGAAATTTCTTGCTCATCAACATCTTCAAGTGACGCGATCTCTTGAGATAAAAGCTGAACATCATTCTCTGGTAATAATTTTAGTATCTTCGCCGCATTTTCATCTGTCAAACTTAGCAATAATATTGAAGCTTTTTTTATATCACCAAATACAAAATTCTTTTCGTCTATCATAATTTTAGTAGATTAAATGCTGTTTCTTCCAATCCAATCTTGAATAATCAAAGCAAATTCCTCAGGATAATCTTCGGCAAACTTATTCACTTTGTTTCTGGAAATTTGATGCTTAGAGTCTAATTGCAATTCAAAATCATTCTCTACAACAGTGGCTTTGTCCTCAATGGAAGTCTCATTTTCTTTAAGATTCTTTGGAGAAAAAACACTCGCTATACCTAAAGGAGAATCTTTTCCTTTGTTAAGAAAAGAAAGCATCATAGGTTTTAATATCACCAATATAACCAATATTATTATCACGCCTATTATGAGCATTTGTATAATATTTTTGCTATTGGTGTCAAACCAGTTTTTACTAGGAGTAAAACTCCCTTCGTCATCTTTGGTGAATTCGAGATTCACCACCTCTATCTTGTCACCTCTTGAAGCGTCAAATCCCACAGCTGATTCGACTAACGCTTTTATCTTAGCGAGCTCCTCAGAGGTTCTTGGTTGATATTTTGTTGTATTATCTTTTCTATCTTTGATATATGAACCATCAACTAACACGGCTATTGAAATCTTCTCTATACCACCCCCTTCAACAACCTTATTAACCACGGTTTTAGATATTTCGTAGTTAGTGATATCATCAATCTTATATTTGCTTCTGTTGTTGTTTTGAGAGTTATAATCCAGATCCTGGTTGGAGTTAGGTATGTTGTTCAAGACTGTTATAGGCTGTCCTTCTTCAAAATTCCCTTCTTTGTCTTCATAAGTCTTTTTTGAACGAACAACTTGTCCATCAGGGTCATATGACTCAGAAAAAATAACCTCTTTGTTATTATCAATCTTTGCTGTCACATTCACTCTCACCTTGCCAATGCCCACATAACTCTCAAGCATGTTCTCAAGCATCATTTTCATCCTGTTTTCAAGAGCATTTTGCTGCTCAAGAGACGTAAATTCACCCATAGGATTTACATTTTGATTCGGCAATTTCAAAGCAACTCCATTAGAATTCAGTATTGTGATGTTTTCCACCGAAAGATCCGGTACAGCCTTTGCAATCAGATATGCTATACCGCTTATTTCTTTGTTCGATAAGGTATATCCTTTGTTCACCTTCAAAACCACAGAAGCTGAAGGTGCCGCGGATGATTTAGAGAATAATTCTTTTTTTGGCAAAACTATATGTATTCTTGACCTTTCTATTTGAGCCAAGCTGTTGATTGTTCTCGATAACTCCCCTTCTAATGATCTCACCAGATTGACATCATTTAAAAATTGAGAAGATTTACCTATGCCATCATCGTGATCAAACACCTCATAACCAACGAAACTCCCAGATGTTGGCAAACCTTCTTCTGCAAGCATCATTCTGATGTTTAAAACCTTATCAACATGCACCAAAATTTGTGAATTTTCCTCCACAACCTTATGACTTATCCCCATTCTATTCAGTTTCGCAGAGATTATATTTCTATCCTCAGTGGACAAATTGCTATATAAGGAAGAATATGAAGGAGAAGAGACATTAAAAAGAAATATAACACTTATAACAAAAGCAACAACCGCCAATCCTATGAAGGCAATTTTGTTTCCTGACAATGTTTTTAAATATTTCAGCATCAAAATATAGAAAGCCAATTAATTATAGAACTCTAGCAAATTTGTTCACAAATATCTACAGCAATATAATTAATATGATTTTTTTAGTATTTATCAACATTGATGTGGATTTTTATTCCTAATTGATATTACAATCAACCTCATAACAGAGGATATATTTGATATCTATGAAGGAGTATTTTTCTGATGATGTAAAAACAAGTAGCAAAATCAGCCAATTAAATTCCGATGTTTTAGAAGAAGCGGTTGAAATTGCCAAGAAGATGAAAAAGGCAATCATTCAAGGAGAAGAAGAAGCTTTTTTGCAAGAACTGACAAAAAATAGAGAAAGGCTATACAAGCTATTGGAATATTTGATATTAAACAAAGATAACCCAAAAGTTGACAAAGACCTATTAAACCTTTTAACCAGAGTATTCAAACTTGACAAGAAAAAAGAAAAGAGCGAAGAAGAAGAAAAGTTTGAAGAACTTTCTAAAGACCAAAAAGCTTTGCGATATCGCCAAATTATGTACGAAGCTTACAAGATACTAAATCCCGAAAGGATTGCTGGCGAAACAAGCCTTGAAAATTTCATTTCAAATGTTTTAGTAAGGGGCATAGAAGTTGCACGCGAATATGATGGCAAACAATATGAATCTCATTTTGATAAAGAAAATCTCAATAACCTCGAGGCAAATAAAAAGAATTTTGTGAATAATCTATATAAATCTGGCCAAAGGGGTGGTGGAAGAGGGTTATGAATGTAGCAAAATTAATCTTGAGATTTTGCTTCGTGTCTGTTAAGTTTTTTAAATGCGTCAAAAAAATCTATCTTTCGTTATCTTATATGAATATGCAAATAAAAATAAAAGCTTTGACACCAGGCTTATTTTTTGCGTTGCATTTCATCGATTCAGAAGCGCTTTATGAAGAGTGCTTGACATTCGCAAAAGAAAAGATTTAGTTTTAATTCTTTAAACTAAAATAGGTAGAAATCATGGAGAATGACAAAAGTTCTAAATCTACAAATGAAAAAGTAAAAAAATACAGGTGATGCGAAAAAAGAGGCTGCGGAAAAGCTTGCAAAGGCTGAGGAAGAATTGCAAAAGAAGAATGATGATTTGCAAAATGCTGACTCTAATCTAGAAGAGCTTAAGTCTCAAAAAATAACATTGGAAGCAGATCTTGAAACTGCACAAGAATCTGTAAAGACATTCAGTGATGATAAAAGCAAGGCTGACAGTTGCGTAAAAGGAAAAGATACAGCGATTCAAGAACTTAACAACGTGATTAACGCTAAGGGAACAGCGCAAGCTGTTAAAGATGCTCTGAATGCAAGCGTTGAAACAGCTACAGCTGAAAAAAAGGAATGTGAAGAAGATTCCAAGACTGCTCAAGACAATATCAATAAGCAGAAAGAAATAAAAGAAGAAAAAACTGAGGCTTTAATCAAACTTTGCGGCTTAGATGAAAACAGCCAATCCCGAAAAGCAGATTCTACTTGCAAAGGTGGAGACATTCAAAAAGCGGAGAGTGAAATATCACAATTGAAATCTGATATCGTAACAGCTGAAAAGAGTGTTAAGGATGCTAAAACAAGCTTGGGAACTGTATCCGATCAAGTGAAACAAGCTGCTACAAAACTTCCAAAGACGATCAAGGACGTGCAGGAGGTGGTAACGAAGAAAGTTGCAGATGGCGCAGAATTGGATGGCAAAATAAATGTTGCGAAGAATAGCATCAGCACTAAGAATGAAGAATTGAAGACATTGCAAAAGAGCGTGGCTGCAAAACAAAATGAGATACAAGAAGAAAACAAAAAAGTGTCAGATGCGAAAAAGTGTCAAAATGACATGGATAAAGATGTTTTGATTTTGAAAGTTGCCACTCAGTTAATTGGGTTGAAAGATGCGGCCAAAGAAATGAAACAATCTTTAGATTCTCAAACTAATTTGAAAAACACAGATTTGTTTGAGCCATATGGTGTGAAGGGTTTCAGCGCTCTTCTTCAGGATGCTTATGGTGATGATCGATTCAATCAGGCGCAATCTTTCTTTTCTCAGTTTGATGCGGACGGGAGCGAAAAAGTATATTCCGCTGTTAAAGCTGTGTGTGAAAGCGATTGCCACCCAGAAATCAGCAAATTATTTACTGATGTTTGCTCTTCAGATGCTACAAAAGCAACTGAGATTGAAACTGGGTTTTCTGATATACAGGAAATTGGCTTGATCACTGAAGTGTTTAACGTGTAATTAACACTTGGACTTTGCTATTACATAGCAAAGGTAAGTCATGAGGCTTAAGGGGTTATGCATTGCTCTTTAAGCCTTTTTGTTGCATGATTATTTGTTTTTCTATAGGAAAGACCATTGCATAATGACTCTTTAGGATAGAATCCTTGAAAATTTTTTTGATGCAGCAATCAACAGTGAATTTAAATGAAAAATGCCTGAGTTGCCAGAAGTAGAAACTGTGAAAGAGGGGTTGAAGGTTATTTGCAAAAATCGCTATATAGTAAAAAGCCAAATCCATACATATCAATTAAGATACCCCATACCAAAAAATCTCAGCCACTGCATCACAAGCAGCAAAATTGTAGACCTTAAAAGAAGGGCGAAATATCTCATCTTCAAGCTAAGCAGCGGCTATTTGTTATTGCACTTAGGTATGGCTGGAAGAATGTATGTTAGCCAGGAACATGTCAAAGATAAACACGAACATTTGACGCTATATCTTGATGATGGCAATGTGATTAGTTTTTGTGATCCAAGAAGGTTTGGCGCGGTGATTTGGACGTCTTCACCTCTTGATGAGCACCCCATCATTCAAAAGTTAGGAATCGAACCATTCTCTCAAGCATTTCAAGTAAATAACTTTCACAACACTTGTTCTAAGAGAAAATTCTCTATTAAACAACTATTGATGGAAGGAAGGGCTGTGGCGGGAATAGGCAATATTTATGCTAGTGAAATTTTGTTTCATGCTGGCATCAGACCAACTAGAGCAGTCAACACCTTATCTTTAAAGGAGTGCGAAAAAATACACAAGCACACCAAAAGTGTATTAACAAAGGCAATTAGAGCAGGTGGAACAACCATTAGAGATTTTAAAAATCCAAAAAATGAACTAGGATACTTTGCGCAACAATTATCAGTATACGGTAGATTAGGTCAAAAGTGCATAAAATGTAATCAAAGCATTTTAAAAATCACTCAAAATCAGAGAAGTTCTTTTTATTGCCCAAAGTGCCAGATTTAGATACAAAGATAAGTCTATTTATAAACCACCCTATCATCAAAAACAAAACACTCGCCTTCCCATAATGACGTTTTGTTAGAAGATTTTCTATCATCTATATATTGAATTATTCCATCTTGCAAATGAAAGACATTCTTGAATCCTTTGTTTTTTAAATATGCGGTGGATTTTTCACATCTAATGCCCCCTGTGCAAAACATCGCTATGTTTTTTTCCTTATCTTTTTCTGTGACGTTCTTATCTACCCAATCTGCAAACTCGGTAAAATTCTGTACATAAGGGTTTATAGCGTTTTTAAATGTTCCTATCGCATATTCATAGTAATTTCTAGTGTCGATCAAGAGAGTATCTTTTTGCTGTATCAAATCATCCCACTGATCTGAATTAAGATATTCTCCTCTTTCACTCATATCAAGGTCTTTCCTAAATGACACTATCTCATCTTTTATCTTTACCTTCATTCTTTCAAATGGTTGCATAGATGATTTTTGAGGTTTAAATCTTATGTCAGAAAATTCTGGAATTGATGTAATAAAAGAAAAAAATTCTTGTTGCATTTCAGGCTTAAATGCAACAAAAGCATTGATTCCTTCATGAGCAAGCAATATAGTTCCTCTCATATTATTTTTCTTGCAGTAGCTAAGAAGCTTGGCTTTCAAATCCTCAAGATTCTCTAAGCGAACGAATTTGTAAAAACAGATAACTATATATTCCTGCTTCATTTATCTACCATAATTTTTTATCGCTTGCTCAACAATGGCAAAAGATTTTTCTGCACCATGCCAACCTTTAACCTTAACCCACTTATTCTTCTCAAGCTCCTTATACCTTGTGAAAAAATGCTCAATTTTCTTGATAAAAATCTCAGGAAGGTCTGTATATTCTTTGACTTTATCAAAAGATGGGTCGATTTTTATGGTTGGAACAGCAAGCACTTTTTCATCAAACCCACTTTCATCTTCAGTTTCAAGAACACCTATAGGTCTGACCTTGATGAGCGACCCTGCAACTATAGGCAAAGATGTATACACCAAAACATCCAAAGGATCGCCATCTCCTGACAAGGTGTTGGGCATAAAGCCATAATTACAAGGATACACCATGCTTGTTGGCATAAACCTATCCACCACCATGCATCCCACCTCCTTATCAAATTCGTATTTCACTGGATGAGAATTCATCGATATTTCAACTAATGTATAAAATTCATTAGAAGAAGAGGTGAGTTTTGAAAGATCCATTGCTACCTTGTTTTAAGCGTTTTGATAACATTCTATCTAAAATCCTCTCTTAATCAAGAGACAGACTTTTTGTTTTATTTATTCATATATCTGGGGTACAATTAATATATTTTTGAGGAGGTGTGCGTGTTTAGAGATGGTAGCTTCATCTTAAGAGATGAGGATGTTGAGAAGATGATTGAAGGTGTTGTTTATCATGTCAGTGCAAATAAAGCACAAGACACCAAGGACACTAAGTATGGTGCTTGGTGGGTGAAAGAACTGGACGCTGCTGGAGAAGTAAATTGTCAATTGGTGGAGGTTGTCAAGCATCATGGAGATAACAGCAAATATAAATATCATGGAAGTTTTTTGTCCACTAAAGATTTAACAGCAGCTATACAAGAAAGGTATGATTACCAGAAACAATTAAGAACAGAAATATCTGATCTAAGCCCCATGTCATTCAAATCTTTGAGCACTAGTAAAGGAAGCTTTGAAAGATCGGAACCCCCTTCTGACACATCGCCATGGGGCTCTAGTGAGGAATCAAAAAAGTTTAGATTACAAATAGCGCTTGCAAGACTCCGTTCAGACAAAAATCAAAACCGGAGATAAATTTTTATTAATAAAATTCTTTACAGTCCAGAAAAAAGTTGCTAGCGTTTTTTTGCGGGGGAAATGACACTACGTTTTTGTGTGGGTGATGCATAATTGGAGAGCTCTATGCTTAAAAGCACACTCAATAAAGAGCAGGCAAGGATATTAGTACTTCTTTCAATCGGTACTTTCTTAGAATATTTTGATTTGATGCTGTATGCTCATATGGCATTTATTTTGAACCAGTTGTTTTTTCCACAAACCGATCCTTTAGTAGCGAAATTATTAGCTGTTTCGGCTTTTTGCTCTACCTTTTTACTAAGACCGATTGGGGGTTATGTAATGGGTAGGATAGGTGACAAACGTGGTCGAAAAACCACCATAACCATAACAACGCTTTTGGCATCGCTTTCTTGCATATTAATGGCCTCTATAGGAACTTACAATGAGATAGGCATACTTGCTACTATAGCGATAATATTTTGCAGAATGCTTCAAGGGGTTTCTTCGCTGGGTGAAGTGATAGGTGCCTCACTTTATCTTTCAGAAACTTTTAAGTCTCCACAAAGAAACTTTGCATGTGGCATGATAGGCGTTTTTAGTCAACTGGGTGGTTTGTTAGCTTTATGCATTGGTTTTTTTGCTGTTTCGATAAAATTTTTTTGCTGTTTCGATAAAATTTGATTGGAGATGGGCATTTTGGTTTGGTGCGGTTATAGCACTGGTGGGGCTATATTCCCGAGCTAAGCTGAGAGAAACTCCAGAATTCACCGATTCAAGCTATCAAGTTCATAATCCTGAACATTTTAGTCATAAACTTTTCGACCAAAAGATAAGCCCCTCCAGGTTGATGTTTTTTTTACTAACAATTCCATTGATAGCGGTTTCAGTTTATGTGACTTATATGTTTTCAAGTGACATTATGAAAAATACAATGAAGATGGAATTTTCACAAGTGTTGGCTCAAAACATCAAAGTATCTGTTTGCAGCATTGTTTTGAGTTTTGTTAGTGCTTATATGACAAAAAGATTTCATCCAATTAAGATAACCTATTTCTTCTTATCAATTTTTACTGTGTGCTTACCTTTTTTGCCATATTTGTACACAGAAAGATTAACTCAATCTTCTTTATTTTTCACCCAAATCGTCACTTTTTGCCCCACTTTGACAGCTTTTGGAGTATTGGAGATGTCAATTTGGTTTAAGTATTTTCCGATTAAAAAAAGGTTTACCATAGGAGCAACTTGTTATGGAATTGCAACAGCTATAGGATATGTAGTTGCCTCTTTTGGTCTTGCGTTTTTAATTCCACATTTTGGATATTTTGCACTTTGGATTATTTATACACCGTTATTGATAGGAACCTTTTGTAGCATCTTCTATCTCAAGAAACTGGAGGTGAAAAAAGGCTTGTATCATCATTATCCATATACTGACGAAGATGTGAAGGGTTGTGATTATGATTATAAATATGACCTTGGAGAAGAATATGACGAGTTTAAAAAAGAGTGTGAATATTCAAAAAAGTTGATCAGCGAAACAGAAAAGTTGAATGAATCAAGCAAGTTCCCTGTTGACATACAGCTTATCAAAAAAGCCATCGTGTTTGCAAAAAAGTGGCATGATGGGCAAATGAGAAAATCTGGTGAGCCATATTATACCCATCCGCTGGCTGTTGCCGAGATGGTTCTTCACTATAAATTCAAGACGCACATTATTGCTGCAGCAATATTGCACGACGTGCTTGAAGACACAAAATGCACAGTTGAGTTGATCAAGGAAGAGTTTAGCCCGAGAATAGCTGAGATCGTAACGTTATTAACCAGAAAAAATCAAGAAAAAAAGATATCAGTCGGCGAATCAATCAAGAAAATCTTTGAAGCAACAGATTATGACGCGCTGCTAATAAAAGGCTTAGACAGGATGCATAACCTTCAAACAATAGGAGCAATGAATCAAGCTAAACAATATGACATAGCCAAAGAAACGGTTTATGAAATAGCTGACCTCATACCATATGCAGTTGATAGCCTAAACGTCAATGACAAAAGAGATCTCGAAAGAAAAATGGAGGCTTGATTGGCTTTACATTAAGTGAAGATGAAAAAGAGAACGTCTCTTGAGTATAGAATTTTCATCACAGGCGTCAGAGTAAAAACTGCGATCCTCATTTATCATGATAAACTCCGGTTCTTATTTTTATCCCTCCTACAAATTTCTAATTATGCAGCAGTCTTTAAAAATATCCTTATATGGCGTAATAGATGTAATCTTGTTACACTTAATAAAGCGTAAGATATAACCTTCTCTATAAAAAATGAGCATATTTAAAAACATTGCGCTATATAGGATTTATAACACTTTTTATAATTATTAATGCTGTTTAAAACTATAAACCCTTTCACTGAAGAAGTAATATCTGAATACCCTTGTCACACCGAAAATCAGATTGAGGCTTTTATTGAGGGGCTCCATAAAGGCTATAAATCATGGAATGTTGTTCCACTTGAAAAAAGGTTAAATTTCTTGCTAAAACTTAAGCTCTTACTAGAAGAGGAAAGAGACAGTTTAGCAAAATTGATCACTGATGAAATGGGCAAACCAATAAAACAGTCTATTTCTGAAATAGAAAAATCTATATTGCTGTGCGATTACTATTATCAACACTCTGAGGGCTTTTTGTCTCAAGTCACTATTAAAACTTCTTATAGTAAAAGTTATTACCAATATTCTCCAACAGGCATAATATTTGGCATAATGCCTTGGAATTTTCCATTGTGGCAGGTGATGCGCTTTGCAATTCCCAACCTTGTTTTAGGAAATGCAATTCTTCTGAAGCATGCACCAAACACCACTGGAGTTTCACTTGCCATTGAAAAAATCTTTTCTAAAGCATTGTCTTTGCATCTTTTT
Source organism: Candidatus Midichloriaceae bacterium (assembly GCA_965655955.1). Classification (GTDB taxonomy): domain Bacteria; phylum Pseudomonadota; class Alphaproteobacteria; order Rickettsiales; family Midichloriaceae; genus CBFHIH01. Next base: position 33,158 of record CBFHIH010000001.1, read on the forward strand.
AAAAGCATCATTATCGATGTTTCCATTGTTCCCAAAGTCTTAAAAAGCAATTTTATATCAGGAGTGTCTGTCACAGGTGGGAAAAAGGCAGGATCTTCTGTGGCACAACACGCTGGTGCAAATATAAAAAAGGTAGTTTTGGAATTAGGTGGGAATGACCCATTTATTGTTTTTGATGATGCAAATATAGAAGATGCTGTTTGTCAATGCATTGAATCGAGATTGTTAAATGCTGGTCAGGTTTGCATTGCTGCTAAGAGGATCATCCTTTCTAAAAATATCGCGCGTCAATTTGAAGATTTGCTTCTTGAAAAGTTGCAAAATTTCCGAGTGGGATCTCCTTATTTCAACTCAACTCAAATTGGCCCCTTAGCTAAGAGTGATATCAAGAGCAATCTGAACCTTCAAGTGAACAAAGCTCTCAATGATGGCGCCGTTTCAATTTATAAAAGTCAACTTTCACATTCTTCAAGATATTTCTTTCCCATCACTGTTTTGAAAAATGTTCAACCCTCTAATGTGGCATTTAAAGAAGAGTTGTTTGGACCTGTGTTTTCAATCACAGAAGCTGCCAATAATAAACAGGCAATAGTCTTAGCCAATCAATCTGATTATGGCTTGGCTGCCTCAATATTCACTAAAGACTTAAAAGAAGCAGAACAAATTTGCAAAAATGAACTTGAAGTTGGCATGTGTGCAATTAACAAAACACCTTCTTCAAACCCAGAGCTACCTTTTGGTGGCATAAAATCTTCAGGTTTTGGCAGAGAATTAGCAGAATTTGGTCTTAAAGAATTTTCTAATATAAAAACAATTGTTATATAAAAAGCTCCACAAAAAGGACTTCGAGCATTCACCTCTGTGATATCATCCCAAAGTATTGCAATATAAATTTATACTTTACAAAAAATCCTTTACATGCCAGGCTTTTAAGTATACATTCCCATAACATTATTGATTTAGGTGCGAAATGTCATATTTAAACAACATAATGAATATTCTTCAGTCACTGAAGAGCATTGATGGCGTTTGGCATTTTGTGCATTTACATCATCATATGTATCAAAAGGCTGATTTTTCTGATCGATATTTTAGGCTCGCTCTTTAAAATCTCACCACTTTTTCTTTTCGATTGATATAAATTTTTTCACGCAACTTTGCGTAAGGCAAATTCTTATCTAAAAAAACAAAACAATTTATGAGGTAAAAAATGTCTTCGTCACTGGGAATCACTGATGCTGTAAATGCCGCAGTAAATACCGTAGAAATGGCCTCCCAATATGCTGCCAATTGGGCATATGATAGTGCAATCAGCGTTAGTGCAGAAGCATATTCTTCATACACATATGGCGTGAATTTTGCGTACAACAACCCAGGCAAAACCGTTATGACTTTAGGTGCAACGGTAGGCACAACTTATGCCGCTCCATGGATTGCTCCAGATGCTTTGAAAGCAACTTGTGTTTCACTTGTTTTCAATTACGCCTTTCAATATTTACCACAATATAGTGTTTTGCTAGATGTAGTAAAAGATGCAGCAAAAGATACCACTACAATAGACATGCCTATTTATATTGCACTTGAAGTGAAAAAAGATCCTTTGCTATTGTTAGCTGCATTTACTGGCTATGTAATAAGAAAAAGCATGAATAAATTAAGTGAATTCCTATATTCTGAGGGACAGATAACCAAAGAAGGAGAGAAATTGCTAAATGTTGTTGGAGGGATTATAGGTGGTGGAGTTAAATATGGCATAGGTCAAAGTCTAGGTGACGTCACCAATGAAATTGGCGGTATCTTAGGTTTTATTAGAACTAATACGCAAGGTAATCCTTATCAAACACAAATTATAAAAGTAGCACAAATGGGACAAGGTGCATTAAATGGTGCTTTATATGAAATGTTCTCTGAGGGAATTGTCAGTAACATTAAAAATAGTGAGTATGTCCAACTTTTTGTTAAAACTGGCATCGTAGAAGGTGGCATTGACGCCGTTGTATTTAGAGGAATAGGAAAATATGAAACAACAATAGCCGTACCTATACTTTTGACAATCTTTATTGCCGAAGGAGAAATTATCAAGGCGACAAAATCTTTCAGTAAAAAGGCATCTAGCAGCTGCAGTGCTAACTATATGATATTTCTAAATGTTGAAAAATGTTATGAAGATATGCGCGATATAGATCCATCGAAAGATGACATGCACCTTCTAGAAGATAGTAGAGAAGTACAAACCGATTTTATAATCAATCTTAATGAATGAGGGGAGAGGTGATTATAGCTGGATTAGTTTAAAAAAGTCCATTTTGGGTTAATCCAACTGTAGTCTCGTCCTACAAATCGTCGTCATGCAGAATAAAAGACTTATACCTCTTTAAATCTTCATATTGCTTGTTTTTGATAGACCAAAACACTCCATAAACACCAAGCAAAGCAATGAAAATAGCAAGAGGAGCTAGATATAACAACACATTCACTTCGTCTCCATTTCTTTTTTCCACTGGTCTAAACATTCAACAGCTCTGTTTATCACATGAGACTTCTTGGCATCTTTTTTCACCTTTATGTCAAGCTCTCTAAATAAGCCAAAGTTTATATTCATAGGCTGAAAATACTTGGTATTCTCTGGATTTGTGATATGATATATAAGAGAGCCTATAGCACTGTCACGCGGAATCTCAATAGCATCAACATCATTAATTTCATTTGCCATATAAATTCCAGATATAAGCCCCAAAGCTGCACTTTCCACATATCCTTCCACGCCCGTAATTTGCCCAGCAAATTTAATATTTTTATTCTTACGCAAGCTTAAATCCCTATTTAACAAGCTCGGGCTGTTAATAAAAGTGTTACGATGCACACCACCAAATCTAGCAAATTCAAGATTTTTCAAACCAGGAATTGAGGAAAGCACCTTTTTTTGATCATGATATTTCATCTTGGTCTGAAACCCCACCATATTATAAGAAGTTCCATCTATATTGTCCTGTCTTAGCTGCACAACAGCAAAGGCTTTATCTTGAGCATTTGGATTTGTCAAACCAACAGGTTTCATAGGACCATATCTTAAAGTATCCTTTCCTCTTTCTGCCATCACTTCAATTGGAAGACAGCCGTTAAAATATGGAGTGTTTTTCTCCCAATCTTTAAACTCTGTTTTTTCTGCCAAAATCAACTGATTAACAAAGTTATAATACTGCTCTTCATTCAACGGGCAATTTATATAATCCCTTCCATCGCCTTTGTCATATCTGGACTGCATCCACGCAACATCAAAATCTATGCTATCTCTATAAATGATTGGTGAAATCGCATCAAAAAAATATAGATAATCAGATAAATCAAGAACTTTTGTTAGATGCTGGCACAAAGAATCACTGGTTAATGGACCAGTGGCAATAATAACTTTACCCTTGGGAAGCTCCTTTATCTCTTCCCTTACGAGAGTTATGTTAGGATTTTCTATGATCTTATTCTGAATTGAGGAAGAGAACATTTCTCTGTCAACTGCCAAAGCAGAGCCTGCAGGAACACGATACTCATCTGCCGTTTGCATCACAACAGAGCCAATAGCACGCATCTCATCATGCAGCAAGCCAATCGCAGTGTTTTTATCATCTGATCTGAAAGAATTTGAACAAACTAATTCAGCAAGAGAGTCAGTTTTATGAGCTGGAGTGCCTCTCACTCCCCTCATTTCATATAAAGAAACCTTTATTCCTCTTTTAGACATCTGCCAAGCAGCTTCGCAACCAGCTAATCCGCCACCAATCACAGAGACATGCACAAAAACAATACCCTATTTAGTTTCAGCAGCCTGTTCTTCCGCTTTTTCAGACTCTTCTTCTTTACCTCTTCCGGTAATTGCTAAAATCGTGAAATTGTCCTTTTCAATAGACTCAACACCCTTTGGCAGTTCTATATCTGTTAAATGGACAGATTTACCAATTTCAAAACCAGCAACATCAATCTCTATTTTTTGAGGAATACTTTTTGGCAAACAAGAGAGGTGAATAAACTTCTTCACAATGTTCAACACACCACCTTTTTTAACGCCAGGGCTCTTGTCCTTATTTTTAACGACAACTTTAACAGATATTTTAACCGGCACGTCGCTCTTCACGAACTGCATGTCCACATGCAAAGGTCTGTCAGTCACAGGATGAATTTGTACATCCCTTGGCAAAACATTTATAGTATCCTTGCCAAGTTTTATAGACATAAGCTTTGAAAGTATGCCACCTTTTTCATATTCTTTATAAAAATCTTTATATAAAAAACTGACCTTTTTGTTCTCACCAAAACCATATACAACAGCAGGCAATCTTCCTTCCCTGCGCAATGCACGAGCAGAGCCAGTTCCAGCTTCAGCTCTCTCTTCCACCATTAGAAATCTTTCCGACATATCTATCACCTTTGAAATTAAACTCTTTCCTTAATCCTAGCAGCTTTTCCTACCAATTCACGCATGTAGTACAACTTCGCTTTTCTGACCTTACCCTTGCGAATCACTTCAATTTTAGAAATCAAAGGAGAATATAAAGGGAACGATTTTTCGAAACACATACCTTTTGTGACTTTTTTTACTCTGAAACTTGAGGCAATGCCACTGTTTTTTCTGCCAAGACACACACCTTCAAAAATCTGTGTACGCTCAGTTGCTTCATCTTTGATAATATTATGAACCCTCAGGGTGTCACCAGGTCTAAAGCTTGGAATTTCCTTGCCTTCCATCAGCTTAGCTTTATGTTTTTGAATGTATTGGTCTAACAAGTTCATTTTTTACACCTTTTTAAATATCTTTGCCACAAATCAGGCCTTTTTTCTTTCGTTTCTGCCTCAGAACTTTTCAATTTCCACTCATCTATTTCACGATGATGGCCAGAAACCAAAACCTCTGGAACACTTTTTCCTTTCCAAAGCAAAGGCTTGGTATACTGGGGATATTCAAGCAAAGACTCAAATAACTCAGTCCCGAAACTCTCACGCTTATAAGACGCTTCTTTTTTGAAAAAACCGGGAAGCATTCTTAAACAAGCATCGATAAAAACAAAGCATGCAATATCTCCAGAAGACAAAACATAGTCCCCGATGCTTAAAGCTCTCAGATTATATTCCTTTATCACCCTTTCGTCAACACCTTCAAATCTTGGGCATAAAATGTTCACCCCGCTATAGCCAGCAAATTCTTTTGCTAAATTCTGGTTAAACACTTCTCCTCTTGGCGAAAATACAATGCTTGGCAGCTCTTTTAAGTCAAAAAAATCTTCAATTGCATTGCCAACAACATCAGGACGCAAAAGCATCCCTTCTTTGCCACCATATGGATGATCATCCACAGTTCTGTGCTTATCCTTGGCATAATCCCTGATGTTCTTCACATTCATAGACCAAAAACCTTCCTCTTGCCGCTTTTTTGCAACAGAATATGCAAATGGCCCGGGGTATATCTCTTCAAATAATGTTAGAATGTTAATCTTCCACATCTATGCTTATAAATAATGGTAAACACGTTCATTGACAAATAGCGCCCTTTTGCCAAAATCAATTTTCGTTACATAATCTTGATTAAAAGGATAATATATTTCTTTATTGCCAATTTTCATTTCAAGCAAATCACCAGCCCCAAAATTGTCAGTGCCAATGATGCTGCCAAGCTCCTTTGTATCATGCCGCACACTCATATCAACAGCAGATAAAAAACACAGCTCTTGCTCAGACATCCCCAGTTTCTCTGTAGTATTTTTGTCTCCGAATAAATCACTTTCAAAGCATTCAGCTAAGTTTCTGTCAGTGACACCTTCTAAGTAACCGATTATCTTTTTGCCTGATTGTGCGATTTTAATTTGATATTTTTTCCCTTGAGAGTCATAGAGAAGCTTTAAATCTAGTGCTTTGACCCCAATGTGAGAAAAGAAGGAGATCGCTCCCCTTATCCCATGAGGAGATAAAGGGGACAAAACCAAAAAGAAGTCATTATCATCAAAATAACTTCCCACTATCTCTATATCAGTCAACACAATTTATGCTTGCGTTGCTTCTTCCTTTTTTTCAACAGCTTTGAAAACTTTTGGCTTCGGAGTGAAGTTTACTTCAGATGCCAAACCAAGAAACTTTCCAACCGTTTCAGTTGGCTGTGCTCCAACAGAAAGCCAATAATTCACTCTTTCATTGTCAAGCTTGACCCTGTTTTCATCTTCTTTGTTTAAAAGAGGATTATAGGTTCCGAGCCTTTCAAGGAATTTTCCATCTCTTGGACTTGTTGAATTTGCAGCAACAATCCTATAAAAAGGTCTTTTCTTCGACCCCATTCTCGTCAATCTTATTTTAACAGCCATTCTTATCTTAACCTTAAAAGAATCTTTTTACACCAATTACAACGAATTGTAAAGCAGATTTGAAAAAACCTGCTTCACTATTTTCCACTTTACTTAATCACAGTTAAAGCTCTTCTATTTTGCCTGAAAGCTTCTTCTGTGTTGCCAAGAACAACAGGCCTTTCTTTGCCAAAACTGATGGTTGTCAATCTTTCAGGATTGATGCCATTTTCCACTAAGAATTCCTTCACGCTGTTGGCACGCCTTTCTCCAAGCGCAAGGTTATATTCTATCGTTCCGCGTTTGTCACAATGCCCTTCAATCACGAAATTCAAGTGCGAATGCTCTTTCATGAAAGCTGCTTGCTTTTTCAAAGTGTCTCTTGCTTCATCTGACAGCTCTTCGCTGTTAAATTCGAAGAAGATTTTATCACCCACTTTGTTCTCAAGCGCTTCAAACAAAGCTGGAGAAACGGCATAGCCATCTTCAGACATTTGCACATCACTCATTGCACTGTCTTTTGGGGAATGAGAGCAACCAACAAGGCTCAAAACAAGAGCTGAACAACCAATCAATAATTTTTTCATAATCTGTAAACTTTAATTACTAGTTAGTGAGATTCTATATCTTTTTTTCATGAATGAAAAGAAAGTTTTTGTAAACACAAAATAAAAAAAAGCTCCCAAAAACAGGAGCCTTTTTCGAAGATTCTTAAAAAAAGAATTAAACCGCAGACAAAACTTGAGAAAGTTGCTGTGGAACACCAATTTGAACCGCTTGCGCTTTGATTGCAGCAGTCAATTTAGCATTATTTTGCGCTATTTGTTTTGTCACTTCTGTGAAATCTGCACTCAAATACTGCTCCTCAGCAGCAGTCATGTTTTCAACACTTGTTGCAAGGTTGTCAATCGCCTTATTAACCCTAGATTGATATGCCCCAATTGTTGCAGTTCCTTCTAATATGGCAGATATAGCGCCTGGTATCGGAGCAGCATTGACGCCGACAAACCCATCTTTTTTAACCAATATATTTCCTCCCGCATCCTTAATATCAGCGCCACTTGTAAGGCCAATGTAAGGAGTTAAATCAAGTGGCTGAGAAGAACTGTCAACAGTTATTTCAATAAATTTACCAGACTGAACTGTCTTACCAATAAGCTGAGCCATACCAGTAAGATCAGCACCCTTTGCAATATCGGTATAAGTTCCAGCACCTAATTTTGTGTTTAAGTCGGCCCCGTCTATGTCAGCACTAGCAGTGGCGCCTTTTAACATATCAGCAGTGATTTTGGTGCCTGCTGGGATTTCGAATTGATATGTCCCTGGAGCAGCTTCTGGTTGTGTCATTGCATTTTTAACAGATTCAGCTGTAGCTAGATCAACACTGTCAACTCCCAAAGCCCCTGCAGTGAATGAAGGAAGATTAATTTCAAGCTGTTGACCAAGTCCAACTGGAACGTTTATCCCGTTGCTCTTGTTAGAAATATCACCATTTAACAAATTGATGCCGTTGAATGTTGCAGAGTCAATCACCGTGCCAATCTGCTCTTTCACTTGCTGAGCTTCTGAGTTGATTTTTGCTCTCTCAGCGTCACTGTTTGTTCCATTTCCTGCCATAATCGCAAGGTCATTCAGCCTTTGCACCAAAGACTGTACAGATTTCGCAGCGCCATATGCAATGTTCAAAACTGCAGAAGCCTGATTTGCACCCTTCAATGACTCACGAAGTGCGCTCACATTTCCTTTCAATTTCGTACCAATCGCCAAACCAGCTGGATCTTCATATGCATATGTGATTCTTTCGCCCGTTAAAAGCTTTTTTGCATACAAGTCCTGATTTTTCAAAATATTATTTATCCCAGTCTCAGTGCCTGTGATGTTAATGTTTGTTATAGAAGCAACCATATTAATAAACCTAAATTTAATTTTTAAAGACTTCTGTCTAATTTTGACTACTGTCATTTATGACAATGACAATATCACCACAAACAGTTTATCGCAATATCTTTTAACGCAAAATAATATTACAATGCCAAGACTTGCAAAAATCTTGGGAAGGAATTATGCGTCGCACACTGGGCATATCGCCTGTTTTGGTTGGCATTGGCACGCTCATCAAACTTACTGAATTTAATGAAAAAATATTAATACTTTCTTTGGTGTTGGCATTTTTCTTACTTTTTTTTAAAAAATTCAACTCTTTGGCGAGAGCGTTTGCAGTTTACATAACATTTGTGGCAATAGGCTATTTCTCTGCTTTTTTAAGAATTTACAGCATCAACATTGCCAACATCGAGAGCTTCAAGGGAAAGATTGCGGGGGAAATCACAAAAACAGAAAGCAGAGACGGTAAACAGAAATTAACATTAGATAACTTGATTTTTCACTCCACTTCAAAAATGAGTGGACAAGTTAGAATCACAACCAGGCAAAAAGAGAGCTTTGAAATTGGTGATATAATTGAGGCAAATGTGAGCTTAATAGCGCCAGAAAGGCCAAGCATACCAGGCAGCTTTGATTACAAAAGGCACGCCTTCTTTCAAAAAATCTTTGCAATTGGCTATGCCACAAGCAAAATCAACGTCATTCAAAAAAGCAATAAATCGAGCATATTAGAAGCACTTAGGCAAAAAATCTCTGAGCATTTTTATCTCAACATGGACAAAAACAACGCCGCAATTGCCAAAGCTCTTTTTTTAGGGGACACCAAGCAAATTAACAACAAAGATTACGAAGCTGTTAGAACATCTGGTATCGCACATTTGTTAGCAATTTCAGGGATGCACATCGCACTTGTTGCCACGCTGATTTATTTCAGCTTCACATTATTGCTCCTCAAGATCCACAACACGACATTCAGGCTTTACAGCAAAAAGATCATCGCATTCATCACATGCATCTTTGCACTGGCATATCTGCTGTTATCAGGCGCACCAATTTCAGCGCAAAGAGCATTCATCATGACATCTTTGGTGCTTTTTGGCATCATCATTGACAGAAACACCTCGCCCATCAGAACAATCATCTTAGCTGCAAACATAATATTGCTCACCACCCCAGAAGCAATTCTCACACCAAGCTTTCAGATGTCTTTCTCAGCATGCTTATCTTTAATATACGGCTTTAACTTTCTCAATAAATACAGATTCTTCCAATCTCTTGAAGGCAGCAACTCAAGGAAAATATTGCGTTATTTCTTGGCAATCATCCTCTCAAGTGTTTTTGCAACAATTGCCACAACCCCTTTTGTGATATATCACTTCAAAAACTTTCAGATATACTCAGTTCTCACAAACCTAGTTGCCATCCCACTTGCAGAATTCATCATCATGCCATTTGGTATTTTGGGGATATTGTTGATCCCCTTGGGTCTTGAAAATCTTGGGTTTTTTCCGATGGAGACAGGCATCGCAGCTTTGCTTTTCATATCCCGCAAAATCGCTGAACTGCCACATGCCTCAATTGGCGTTTATAATTTTACAAGCGAAGCGTTATTATCCCTGATTGCCGCAATAATAATATTCACAACAACAAAAAAGAAGTTATGGATCCTCAGCATGCCATTGCTGCTTTTTTGTATATATAACATGTCCTCAACCACACTGCCTGATATCATAATAGACAAGCAAGGGAAGTTACTTACAGTTAAAAACATTAAAACTGGCAGCCTAGAGCTGTTTTTGGGGCAACAGCAAAGATACAAAAAGATGATATGGCAACAAAATCTCGGAGTGCAAATTCCACCAAAACAATGGCGCGATAAACACTGCAATAAACAAGTATGCTTTTTTCAAGATTATAACACCGCAGTCATCAAAAGCACTGAGCAGATAAGTTTTGCGTTCGAAGAACCTATTTCATTGCTGATTAATCTAACAGATAATCCGAACATTCAGCTTCGTGCAAGCAAGACCATACATATACAAGATTTAAAAACACACGGCACACATCTGATTTGGTTTGAGAAAAAAGGCATAAAAATCATCTCTATGCCTTAAAATTTAGATTTATGTCAAATTTTTACAAAATTTCAACACTTCATCAGCATGTCCTTTTGGAGAAACTTTTTTCCACAGCTTTTTCACCACACCATCTTTAGCAATCAAATAAGTCGATCTAACAATGCCCATGTATGTTTTGCCATACATCTTTTTCTCTTGCCAAACACCATATGCACTGCACAATGCACCGTCTTCATCTGAAATCAGAGGGTATGGTATTGAGTGCTTCTCGATGAATTTCTTGTGTAACTCTAAAGAATCTCTTGAAACACCAATAATTTCAACATCAAGCTTTTTAAAATCATCATATTTCTCAGAAAAATCTTGAGCCTGCGTTGTGCAACCAGGCGTCATATCCTTCGGATAAAAATACAAAACAACATCTTTGTTCACTCCACCCAAAGTAATTTCCCCCTTTGTTGATTTTGCAATAAAATCCCCCGCTCTTTCTCCTTCAGCAAAATATGTCATAGATATTACCGATTTATTATATCATCAATAATATCTATACTTGAATTCAGTAAATTCACAGCTTTATCTTGCCTTTGAAAACTCTTGAGCACCGACGCCTTGTAGGATTCTCTCTGTGTGCTTGCCAACATCTTCCCCCAATTCTTCTGAGGCATACACAACAGCTGGCCTATTATCTACCTTAACATCATTTTTAATAGCCCACATAATAGCTGGCTCACCTGAGGCTTGAAGATTATTATCAACTGCATATTTCAAAAATATGCTTCTGCCAGCAGCAGCTTCCCAATCCACAATCAGCTCAAGAGCAGGAATCTTATGCGAACCAACTTTCACATCATTCTCTAAAGCATAATTTATCACATCGATGATTTGAGCAGCAGTAAACACCCCTTCTTGCATAGACTCTTCTGCATCACGCACGAAAAATTCGAAAACACTCTGCCCATTTGGCAAAATAACATTTTGCGCCACCTGCTCTTTTACCCTCTCCATCGTCACAGAAGAAGCTTTCATTGGATACTGCTGAGCCTCAAGCAAAACAGAATCCTTGACCTCCTCAAGCTTTTTATTTCCTTTTGTGTATTTATCAAAACAAGATTCAAAAATGTCGCCAGCATAAGAATATAAATGCGGATTATCAGAAAATATTCTTTCTACAGCAGATCTATAAGTATCAACCAGCTTATCTCTTTTACCATACAGCTTAGCATATCTTTCTATTTCACTTAAAACTTGGCCTGTAACATTCGCCTCAAGATCATTTTCTTGAAGAAAAAGCATAAAGTCATCCTTCAAAGTCATAACATCCCCCTTATTGTTATCCTAGGCAAACGTTAGCATAAAAAAAGCTCTGGGGTCAAGATATAATTTAGCTTGCATAGGTTCGTAACATAAGACCGTTGTATAGCGCAATATCTTTAATTTTTCACACTGAGTGAGGCATAAAAAGAGGTGTTTTAGTATATAGTTTGATAATTCACATATCTTGATGTATCGTGAATAATTCAACATATCATCATATGGAATTTATGAACAATCAGAAAATCACCAAAGAACAAAGAGGAGCCATCGCACTGCTTTCAATTGGTACATTTTTAGAATATTTTGATTTGATGCTATATGTGCATATGGCTGTGCTTCTCAATGATCTTTTTTTTCCACAAACTGATCCCTGGACAGCTAAATTGCTTGCGAGCACTGCTTTTTGCTTAACATTCATTCTAAGACCTGCAGGAGGATATATAATAGGAAGAATAGGTGATTCAGTGGGTAGAAAAAAGACAATCATCTTCACAACGTCAATGATGGCAATTGCATGTATTTCTATGGCATTCATGCCAACTTATAAAAATGCTGGCATAGCCGCATCAGTCGGAGTAATATTATGCAGAATGCTTCAAGGATTTTCTTCTTTAGGTGAAGGAATAGGGGCATCGGTTTATTTGTCAGAAAACTTCAAGTCACCAACCAAATATATTGGCGGTGGATTAATAGAATTTTCTTGCATAATGGGCACATTTTTTGCATTAGCAGTTGCGACATTCGTTATGTACTCAGGATTTAGTTGGAGGATAGTCTTTGGCATTGGAGCGGCAGTTGCTTTAATTGGTGTTGTTGCACGAACTACACTTAGAGAATCGCCTGAGTTTTTAAAATACAAAAAGCATTCAAACAATATACCTCATATAAAAGTGAAAAAAGAATGCATCATTGGATTGTTTTTCTATATAATGGTGACACCCATTGGCTTTTATATGGCCTATGTATACCTTCCTGACGTGATGAAGACTGAGTTAGGCATGAGTGCCACAGATATCATCAATCATAACCTTAAAGCCTCGATAGCTGAAGCGGTAGTGTGTTTAATACTCATTCTTGTTTATAAATTCATGCATCCACTTGAAATTACAAAAGTGTCAGTCATGATGTTTCTCCTTATATCACTGATGATGCCCTATGCACTTGGTAATATAGAAACTATAGGAGGAGAAGGATTTATTTATATCTTCCAATTCGCCTTGACGCAAATAGGTTTGAATAGCTGGTTAATGTGGTATAGATACTTCCCTATTTATAACAGATTCACATCATCTGCGACAACTTTTGGTGTTTCAAGCACCTTGGGGTATGTTATATCAGCTTTTGGATTCCCATTTTTGACAGAAATCTTTGGTTATTACGGTATATGGTTCATATTGATACCAGTGCTTATAGGTTACATGTATGCCGTTCACATTATCACTGAGTTAGAAGTGAAAAATGAACGTTATTACAATTATCCATATACAGATGATGAAGTTCAAGAATATGAATATAGATATGGTTACAAACTTGGGAAAGAATATGCTCCATATGAAAATGAATGCGAATATTCCAAAAAATTGATCAGCGCGTTAGAAGAGATGAACAAAACAGCAAAGTTCCCTGTTAATATCATGCTGGTAAAAAAAGCCATCACCTTTGCAAAAAAGTGGCATGATGGACAAACGAGAAAATCTGGCGAACCTTATTATAGCCATCCTCTAGCAGTTGCAAAACTTGTGGCACAATATAAGTTCAAGACAAGCGTTATAGTTGCCGCAATATTGCATGATGTCCTTGAAGACACGAAATGCACAACTGAATTAATTATGTCCGAATTCACCGTGAAAATTGGAGAGATGGTCGCTTTATTAACCAGAAAACATCAGGAGAATAAAACGACAGTTGGTGAATCAATCAGAAGGATGGTTGAAGGAACAAATTATGAAGCGATGCTAATAAAAGGATTGGATAGATTGCATAATCTTCAAACAATTGGAGCTCTTGCACCAGAAAAGCAACGTGAGATAGCAAAGGAGACAATATATGATATAGCTGATGCCATACCATATGCTGTTGATAATCTTAATATCGATGACAAAAGAAAGCTTGAAAGAAAAATTGATGAATTAGTACAAAAGACATTAGAGAACAATGTGATGAAGAGCCTTCCATAGATATATTTGCGAAGATAGATTGTAATAACGTCATTGAATTTTCGCCTAATATTAGGGATTTTATTGTTGTTTATTCCGATCTCTTGTGTAGAATTGCTGAGAAGAACATTTTGAATTTATGTTATGAGCGAATATAGGCCAGGAGCTATAGAAAAGAAGTGGCAGGACTTTTGGGCAGAAAAAAATATATACGAAACTAACGAACAAAATTTAGCTAAGAAATATTATGTCTTAGAAATGTTCCTATATCCTTCTGGAAAAATTCACATGGGGCATGTCAGAAATTACGCCATAGGAGATGTTGTTGCAAGATTTCAAAAAGCTCAAGGATATGAAATCTTACATCCAATGGGTTGGGACGCATTTGGATTGCCAGCTGAAAATGCTGCTATACAAAACAATGCACATCCAGCTGACTGGACTGAGAAAAATATAGCCAATATGAAAGATCAACTAAAAATACTTGGCTTTTCATATGACTGGAATAGAGAAATCAACACTTCGGATTCAGAGTATTACAAGCATGAACAAGCAATGTTTATAGACTTCTTGAATATGGGCTTGGCATATCAAAAAGAATCTGTTGTGAATTGGGATCCAGTGGATCAGACGGTTTTGGCTAATGAACAAGTGGTAAACGGTCTTGGATGGCGTTCTGGCGCTGTTGTTGAAAAAAAGAATTTGAAGCAGTGGTTTTTGAAAATCACTCAATATCAAGAAGAATTACTAAGATGTTTAGAAGATCTGCCGCACTGGCCAGATAAAGTCAAAATTATGCAAAAAAACTGGATAGGTAAATCTGTGGGAGCAGAAATTGATTTTCAGATTCTTGGAGGTGATAATCTTATAAAGATCTTCTCAACCAGACCAGAAACCATTTTTGGCGCTACATTCCTGTGCATAGCTCATGATCATCCATTTGTGAAAAATTGCCAGAATGAAGCATTGGATAACTTTATTCATGAATGCAAAACAGAAGATAACGCTGAAAAAGAGAAAAAAGGATGTTTTACAGGATTTTATGCACAACATCCTTTTTTGGATAAAAAAATACCTATATATGTTGCAAATTATGTTCTTTCTTCTTTTGGAACTGGTGCGGTATTTGGATGCCCTGCACATGATGAAAGAGACTATGAGTTTGCGCAAAAATATAACCTCGAGGTAATACAAGTCATCTATCATTCAAATGAAAAGCTACCTTATGTTGATCATTTAGGAAAAATGATTAACTCTGAATTTTTAAATGATTTGGAAGTTTCTGAAGCAAAACAACGTGTAATAGATGTTTTAGAAGAACAAGGCTTTGGTAAGTCAAAGATTAACTATAAACTCAGGGATTGGGGAGTTTCGCGACAAAGATATTGGGGGTGCCCTATACCTGTGATTTATTGCAATAATTGTGGCATTGTACCAGTTGATAAAAAAGATCTCCCAGTAAAGCTACCAGAAGATATATCTTTTGATCAACCAGGCAATCCATTAGAAAATCATCCAACATGGCAAAATGTCAAGTGTCATAAATGTGGGAGCGCAGCAAAAAGAGAAACGGATACTTTTGATACATTTTTCGAATCTTCTTGGTATTTCGCAAGATTTTGTAGCATTAAAGAAAACAAAGCCTTTGATAAAGAAATTGCTGAAAAATGGCTTCCTGTCGATCAATATATAGGTGGGATAGAGCATGCTATAATGCATTTGCTATATGCAAGATTTTTCACCAAAGCCTTGCGTGATGCTGGATATCTTGATGTCAATGAACCGTTCAAAGGATTGTTGACACAAGGAATGATATGCCACAGAACTTTCAAAGATTCTGCTGGCAATTGGTTGTACCCTGAAGAGGTAAAAAAAGAAGCAGAAGGTTATGTTGCTAAACATGATTTTCTTCCTGTCACAGTAGGAAGAATTGAAAAAATGAGCAAGTCGAAGAAGAATACTGTTGATCCAACTCAAATGGTTGAAAAATATGGCGCAGATGCCATTAGATTGTTTTTATTATCAGATTCTCCTCCAATCAGAGATTTAGAATGGTCTGATGAAGGGATAGAGGGGAGCTATAGATATCTAAACAATTTTTATCAATTTGCCTTGAAATTTCTTGATTCTAACAAAGAAGTCAAAGTTTGTGCTGACGATGAAAGAGTTTTGTCATTGATGCACAAGACTATCAAACAAGTGAATGAAGATATAAAAAATTTCGCTTTTAACAAAGCGATTGCCAATGTTAGAAAGTTTAATAACGCCCTTTTAGAACATGAATTAAACTCTGAAATTTTAGAATCAAGTATCAAAACCATCATACAACTTCTATATCCGTTTGTGCCTCACATCATGGAAGAGTTGTGGTCTAAATTCTCTACAGAATCTTTATGG
>CBFHIH010000002.1:0-23533 GCA_965655955.1 Candidatus Midichloriaceae bacterium
ATATACAGGTTATGTGCCGAGTAATATGACTGTTGTAGTGGTAAAAAATCCTCAGTTATTTGTGGCTAAGGCTATTGCATTGTTATTTCAAGATGACAAGGAAGATTGTTATATCAGCACGAACAGTAAAATTGATGCTTCAGTTCAAATAGGAGAGAATTGTCTTATAGAGCCTGGCGTTGTAATCAAAAAGAATGTTAAAATTGCCAATAATGTTGTGATAAGGGCGAATTGTGTGATTGGGCAAGATGTGAGTATAGCAGAAAGATCAATTATAGGGTCCGGTGTTTGTATATCAAACGCAAAAATAGGGGAAAGATGTATCATTCATTCTGGAGTAAAAATAGGGCAAGATGGCTTTGGATTTGTTCCTGGTGCTATGAAGATTAAGCATGTGGGGGGTGTTGTGATACATGATGATGTTGAAATTGGTGCCAATTCATGTATTGACAGAGGAATGCTTGATGACACCGTGGTGTCTAAAGGTTGTAAGATAGATAATTTGGTGCAAGTAGGGCATAACGTTGTTATTGGTGAAGACACGTTGATTGCAGCACAAGTTGGTTTAGCTGGAAGTTCAAGGATTGGTAGAAATGTTATGATAGGAGGGCAGTCAGGGGTTGCAAACCATATAACGGTAGGTGATAATGTTATGATTGCAGGAAAGGCTGGGGTCACAAAAGATATAGTGAGCAATTCAGTGATAGGAGGGCACCCAGCGATCAATCTTAACGATTGGCATAGGCAAAATATTTTGTTAAAAAAACAGATAAAAAACAAGCAGGTGTAGATTATGATTTGTGATATAGAAGAAATAAAAAAGATACTGCCACATAGGTACCCATTTTTATTAATAGATAGAGTCTTGGAAATTGAGGTGGGCAAGAGCCTTAAGGCGTTAAAAAATGTCACTATCAATGAACCTTTTTTTAATGGTCACTTTCCTCAAAAATGTGTTATGCCAGGAGTTTTGATCATTGAGGCAATGGCGCAAGCAGCAGGAATTTTAGCTGCAAAAAGTGCAGAAGAAGGAGGAGACAATAAGATCATATACTTTATGTCGATTGAAAAAGCTTATTTCAGAAAACCTGTTGTTCCTGGCGATACTTTGCATATAACGATCAATCATCTTCAATCGAGAAGCAATGTTTGGAAGATGTCAGGAGAAGTTGCTGTTGAAGAGCAGAAGGTTTCAGAAGCGGTGTTTTCCGCAATGTTAGTGGATAAGTGAAGGATATGAATATACATAAAACTGCTATTATTGAGACAGGCGCTGTAATATCTCCAAACGTGCAAATAGGACCGTATTCTTTTATAGGAGCAAATGTTGTTATAAGAGATTGCGTTAAAATTCATTCTCATGTTTGTATATCTGGAAACACAGAGATTGGTCAGAATACTGAAATTTTTCCTTTTGCCGCAATAGGATATGAGCCGCAAGATCTAAAATATAAAGGAGAAAGTTCGAGGGTTATCATAGGTAAGAATAATAAGATCAGAGAATATTCTACAATTAATAGTGGGACCGCAGCTGGAAATTTAAAGACTGTTATAGGAGATAATTGCCTCTTGATGATATCCTCTCACGTTGCTCATGATTGCATTTTGGGCAATAACATTATCATCGCTAATAACGGCACTTTAGGTGGTCATGTCACTCTTGAAGACAATGTGATTATTGGTGGATTATCTGCTGTTCATCAAAAAGTTAGAATAGGACGTTTTGCAATGATTGGAGGAATGAGCGGCGTGGAGAGTGACGTACCACCTTTTTCTAGTGCTCTTGGTAATAGAGCAAGAATCGTAGGGATAAATATCATTGGGATGAAGAGAGGTAATTTTTCTTCGGATTCGATCATTCAGGTTCAGAAAATCTTTAAGGATTTGTTTTTTAACAACCAAAATACCTTCTCTGAAAAATTAGAGATAGTGAGGGACGAGCAAAGCAATTCCAGAGAAGTGATAGAAATTGTGAACTTTTTGTTAGCAGAAAGCAAAAGGGGTATTTGTGGGGCAAAAATTGATGAGATCAATTAATGAGCCAAAAAGTTGGTAATATAGCAATTATTGCGGGTGCTGGTGACCTTCCTTGGGCATTTTATGAAATTTGTCAAAAGAAAAGGCTGAATTGCAAGATAATAGGTCTAAAAGGCGAGGTCAATAATCATAACGCAAAAAAAATCGAGATGTTTGCGCCATATGAGGTGAGTAAGATTCTTGAATGTTTGAGGAGCAGAGGGGTTGAAAATGTTGTGTTGTTGGGTAAGGTCGGTAGAAATCATATACCAAAGCTTGTTTTAGACCCTATAGGGAGGGATTTGTTATCAAAGATCATGAAAACTGGGCTCAACGATAGCGCGATTTTTTCCGTTATTACTGATCTATTAGATAGAAATGGTTTGAAGATAATAAAAATGGAAGATGTGTCAGATGATCTAATCACTACATTTGGCAATATTTCAAAGAACCAGATGCCTAGTTTGTTACGCAAAGATATCGAGTATGGAATAAGGGTTTTAAAAGACGTTGCCAAGCATGACATAGGTCAAGCGTTGGTGATTGAAAAGAATTTGATACTGGGCATAGAGGCAGCAGAGGGGACAGATGTTCTCATTCAAAGATGTGCTTTGTTGAAAAGTGGCAATTCAGGAGTTTTGATTAAAGTATGTAAACCAGGTCAAGATGATAGGATAGACTTGCCATGCATAGGTCTTAATACAATAAAGAGTTTGATAAAACACAATTACTTGGGTATAGTGCTGGAATCTCAAAAGTCTATTATTCTTAATAAACCTGAGGTTATTAAATTGGCTAACGAAAACGGTCTTTTTGTTTATGGAGTGTGATTAATGTTTAGTAAGATAGCAGAAATTATTCAAGATATTAAATCTGGAAAGCCTGTAATTATAACAGACGATGAATCGAGAGAAAATGAAGGAGATATTATAATCCCAGCTCAATTTATCACTGCGGAAATTGTTAATTTTTTAATTCAAGAAGCCAAAGGCTTAATTTGTGTGGCAATTAGCCAAAAAGTTGCAGATCAGTTTGCATTATCATTACATCCGAGAAGAAATGTAAAAGCATCCGAGACGGCGTTCACTTATTCCATTGATCTAAAGGAGGGTATAACAACTGGAATTTCTGCAAAAGATAGAGCTGACACCATTCTTAAATTATCAGATGTGAGTGGTTCATCAGATGATTTTAAAGTTCCTGGTCATGTGTTTCCAGTGATTGCTAAAGATGGTGGGATTTTTGAAAGAAGGGGGCATACTGAAGCAGCAATCGATATAGCTAAATTAGCGGATCTCACGCATGCCATGGTGATGTGTGAAATTATAAAACAAGATGGTTTTATGGCAAGAAGAGATGATATATCCAAATTTTCCAAAGAGCATAATCTCAAGGTTTCCAGTATAGAAGAGTTGGGAAAGTATATGAGAAGATAGATTGCATGTTAAAAGATATAGATCAAAAGGTTATAGCTCTTGATGGTACTGCTGGTTCTGGCAAAGGTACTATTGGTAAGTTATTAGCAAAATCTTTGAATTATGATTATCTTGATACAGGCAAGATGTTTAGGGCGGTGGCTTTAACGTTTCTAAATAATGGCGTTGCTTCTGAAGAGATATCTCAAAAGATATATATGGTCGATGCAATAGATTTTTCAAGAATAAGTTCATCTGACCTATACTCAAGTGAAGTGGGGGAATTTACATCGCAAATTGCTTTAAATCAAGATATTCGCCAAAAGCTATGTGAGTTGCAAAGAGATTTTGTGGCCAAAAGCTCAAAAGAGAAAGTTGTGGTTGATGGGCGAGATATAGGGACAGTCGTGTTTCCAAATGCATTTAAAAAATTTTATTTTGATGCAGAGTTACGGGAAAGAGCCTTGAGGAAATTTAAAGAGTTGCAAAATAAAGGAAAAAATACTACCCTCTCTGAGGTTTCTGATTTTTTATCTCTCAGAGATATGCGGGATAAAACAAGAAGTGTGGCTCCTTTGAAGAAGGGGCATGACTGCATCTTGGTAAATACCACCAGCTTGACCGTCGGCAGAACCTTGAGTAATGTATTAAACTTAATTAAAACACCTAGAAAATGATATCAACTTCATCAACAGAATTAACAGAAAACTTTGTAGAACTTTTAGAAAATAAGTTGGAGGGTAATCCGAAAGAAGGATTTATAACTAAGGGTACTATTGTAAGTAAACAAAAAGAGGCTATTTTCGTAGATGTTTCTTTGAAAAGCGAAGGAAGAATTTCAAAAAATGAATTGGTTAATAATGGTATAAATTGGGATGATGTTGAGGTTGGAAATGAGATCGATGTCTATATAGAAAGTGAAGAGAACAGAGCTGGATGTGCCCAGTTAAGTATTGAGAAGGTAGCCAAAGAAAAGGTTTGGAAAAAATTTGAGGACGCTCTAGAGAACGCTCAGTGTGTAGAGGGGAAAATAGTTGGGAAGGTGAATAAAGGTGGTTTTGCAGTTGATATAGAAGGCATACTATGCTTTTTGCCCGGCAGCCAATTAGATATACGGCCAATTAAAGATGTTAGCGTTTTAATGGATGTCCAGCAACCGTTTATGATATTAAAGATAGATAAGGAACAAGGCAACGTTGTTGTTTCAAGGAGAGCTGTTTTGGACGAAAGCAGGAAAGAAGCAAGAGAGAAAATGCTTTCTGGTATAAAAGAAGGTATGATGCTTGAAGGAACTGTGAAGAATATCACGAATTATGGTGCCTTTATCGATTTGGGTGATATAGATGGCTTGTTACACTTGACAGATATTTCATGGGATAAGATATCTCATCCTTCAGAAAAGGTGACGTTAGGTGAGAAGTTGAATGTTATAGTTACAAAATACAATCCTGAAACACAAAGAGTATCTTTGGGGCTTAAGCAAATCACGGACAATCCTTGGAATGGGCTTGATAAAAAATATATCCCAGGTAATAGATATAAAGGGAAAGTTTCTAATATTTCAGATTATGGCTTGTTCATTGAGTTGCAAGAAGGAATTGAAGGATTGGTGTATTTAGATCAGATTGCGTGGAATTCTAAAAATATATTACCAAACCAAGCTGCAAAAACTGGAGAAGAAGTGGAGGTTATGGTTTTGGACATTGATATAGAAAAGCATAGAATTAGCTTGAGTATTAAGCAATGCCAGGAAAATCCTTGGGAGATTTTGGTGGATAAATATCCTGTGGGAACTAAAGTCAAGGCTAAGGTTGTGAAGGTTGTTGATTTTGGACTTTTTGTAAATGTTTTAGAGGGTGAAGAAACTTTGCCGTTGGAGCTTTTAATTCCTGCAATAGAGATAGGATTTGATGAAAACCCTAAGCTTGCGCTTAAAAAGTTTTCTGTTGGTGATGTTGTTGATGGAGTGATTTTAAATGCATCTCCTGAGAAAGAGAGGGTAACAATCAGCATCAAGCATTTATCTGAAAATGATAATGTGAAAATTGCCAATGAAGTATCTAAGTTAAAAGATGTCACTTGCAAAATACTTGAAGTTTCCAAAGATGGGCTATTTCTTTCTGTGATTGATGATGTGGTTAAAGGGTTTGTGAAAAGGTCTGAAATTTCAGCACACAGAGACCAGCAGAGGCCAGATAGGTTTAATGTTGATGATAGAATCACTGCAAGGGTTACTTCTTATGATAAAAATACAAGACTTGCTCAAATGTCTATAAAGGTCATAGAAGTCGAAGACGAGAAAAAAGCGATAGCGGAATTTGGTTCTGTTGATAGTGGAGCTAGTTTAGGCGATATTTTAGGCGCTGCTATTGATGAGCATAATAATAAAAAATAATTCTTAAGGGGTAGATTCCCCCCTTTTCTTGATTTTGTTGTAATGTTTGCAATAGGTTTAATAGTGTTAGTCAAGCGGGCTATTTACCAAAAGCCCAATACAAGCAAGAAAAACAGTGAACACAAGATTATCAATGTTTCTAATGATGTTTGGTGCGCTGACATCACCTATATACCGATGAAGAAAGGCTATATGTATTTGATTGTCATCATGGATTGATCATCAAGAAAGGTGCTGTCGTGGAGGCTTTCCAACACCATGGATACAGCTTTTTATCAAGTAGCGTTAGAAGAGGCTATAGCAACCTATGGCAAGCCTAATATCTTCAACACAGATCAAGGTTCTCAGTTCACCAGCAATGAATTTACTGATATACTCAACAATCATAAGATATTAATCTCTATGGATGGCAAAGGCCGCTGGATGGACAATGTATTTATTTGCAAGAGTTCAATGACATCAAAACACTGAGATCTGCTATCTCTGATTGGATTATGCTCTATGACACAAGAAGACCTCATTCATCTTTTGATGTACTTACTCCAAATGAAGTGTATCTTAGGGGTAATTCGTATTGGTCTAAGTCCAAAGAATAAGAGTTTTGCAGCTTGATTTTAACCATGAAATTTATCCTTTCATCCGCTGCATTACTGTCCAACAATCCTGGACCACCTCTAACTTTATTACCCACCTTTGTAACAGTAGCGTGATCAATAGTTAATCCTCTTAACCCTTCTATCTCCTCTATAACTCATAGAATATCTTCCCTTCATATATAAAGATACCATTATTATTTCTGGTCCATACTCATGATTCTTGAAATACTTCATTAATTTTGGTTCTACTCTCAACAACTATTTCCTTCAGAATATCAAAGATTCTTATGCTTTTTTACAGAGGCGATAGAGCCTGACACAGCTTTGTTTAGGAAAGAGCTCAACATTTTTTGCGAGCTTATTGCGTAATGATGCTTTCTATAAAATTTCGCAATTTACTGATTTGTCGCCATATGATAAAATGTTTTAAATATTCGGTTTACGTTTTATGCATATATCAAGAATTTTTACATCTGAATCTGCTTCTAATAATAAAAATATAAAAAGAAAAAAAGAGAAATTTTCTGTTTTCGAAGAAAAGAACACAAACAAAACTCAATCTGCTACAAGCACATTTGTAGAAAACCTGTCGTATCTTAATTATGAAGAAGATAAAGATGATCATCTGGCACATTCTTATTGTGAAGAACTACTTCAGTTGTTATCTGAATATAGAAACAACATGATATTTGGGAAAAACATCAAGCACAATTTAGAAGCTATGTCTGAAACTCTAAACCAACTAAAACCTTTGATACACAGTCAAGAAATGCAAAAAATCATGTCAGAAATTGAGTTATTAACAAAAGTCGAATTAGCTAAAAATAGGATTTATAAATGATATTCTGGTCGGTGGTATCAAAATTATTACCTTTATATATAATAACACTACAAGGGTTTATTGCAGGAAAACTTCACAAAATGAATGGTCGTTCAATTAGCCAGCTGATGGCAGATTTTATGCTGCCTGTCATATTTTTTGATGTGGCGTGCAACTTAAAGATGGAATTTAAATACGCTATCTTTCCAATATTATGTTTTCTTTTCATGGCTCTTTTCAAAGAAGCAAATTTACGAATAGCAAGAAGATTTTTTAATGATGGAAATGAAAAAATAATAGCTCTTGGAGCTGGAAGCATCAACACCACAAGCATTGGCTTGTCTATTGCTATGCTGCTTTTTAATGATGAGTATATACGTATCTTCATGCTCTCTACAATTGGGGTAACACTATATAATAATACCATAGGAATGCACCTGCTATCTGACAAGGTGATACCTCGTAAAGATAAGCTTACAGCTGTTTTGAAAATGCCACTAATTTATGCTTTTTTAATAGGACTGATATTTAATGCTCTTGATATTAGATTGTTTAATGGATTCGATAATCTTTTTGCTCAAATGCGCTCAGCCTATTTAGTGTTAGGAATGATGATATTGGGACTTTCTTTGAGCTCGGTTAGGGTGGTAGATACTGGTAAATTATTTATAATCTTTTTCTTATTATCAAAAACCATCATTTCTCCTTTAATTATGATGATCATAATTATTGCTGATAAATTTCTTTTCCACATATATGACTTAGAGATGTATAAAATATTTCTTATGCTCTCTACACTTCCCCCTGGAGTGAACGCTTTGAATTTTTCAGTATTATATAGATTCAAACCCGGTAAATTTGCAGTAGGAATGTTGATCTCTACAATTATAGCCACTATTTATATACCATTTATCATGCAATTAATAAAATGAAACAGGGTGTCTTAGATCTGACGTTGCCAACAGAAAAGCACGAAATCGACCTTTTAGTGTCAACAGCTAATATAGAAGCTTATCAAGCAGTATCTACAAAAAATCATTTGCAAAAATTATTTATTGTGGGACCTAAAAAGTCTGGTAAAACTTCTTTATGCAAGATATGGCAAAAGCAAAATAACGCCATATTTATAAAAAATATTGAAAACCTAGGAGACCTAAATAACAACATTATAATAGATCAATATGAAAATTATAGTGAGCTAGAAGTTGTAAATGCAATCAACGCAATAGATGAGAGGTCATTCAAAATATTAATTACTGCTGAAAAATTACCCCTCATCAAATTGCCAGATCTAAAATCTAGAATTAAATCTATCTATAAGTTTTACGTGAAACATCCAGATGACATCCTTGCGAGAAAGTTAATTACAAAATTATTTCAATCTAACCAGCTAATAATTTCTGATGAAATTTTAGAAAAGATATTGGAATACACAGAAAATAAATATTCCAGTATCTTTTCTATTACTGAGCATATAGACCTGATATCCAAAATACGTGGGAGAAAACTCACAAAATGTTTTTTAGATGAAATATTAAGCGATCAATCATCTTGAATTTGTTCATTATTTATGTGGATTTGCAAAACTTCACGCCTCGCTCAGTAAAATTAAACCTCTTGCTCTATAGTCATTGTATTAAAAAATAATTCAACTTTTTTGGAGGAAAACTTATTTATAGAAGATTCCCTTCCTGCTTTTGCTAACTGAGCTCTTAAATAAGCATTGTTAATTAACATCTTTAATGCCTCAGCAAGAGCTTTAGGTGATTTAGTTGGTACTAATAATCCAGTTTTGTTATGTTCTATAATTTCATTTGGACCGCCGCATTTTGTCGAAATAACTGGTATAGAATTCACCATGGCTTCTATTAAAGTCATGTTAAAACTTTCAGTGTTTGAAGTCACAACAAATATATCTATTTTAGAGAAAAATTTCTGTTTGTCTTCAACCCAGCCCTCAATAAATACATGATTGTTTAGGCCATAAAAAATAATTAAAAACAAAATCTTAAGTTTTTCCATCCCTTTGCCAGCAATGACAAGTTTGTGCTCTATACCTTCTTTTTTCAATAAATAACAGGCTTTTAAAAGGAGGGGGATATTTTTTTTTCTACGAAACACACACATTGTGCCTAAGGTCAGGACTTCATGATTGGGCTCGATGTTGTCATCGGTGTGAATGTTATCTACGAAATCGATAAAGTTATATATGACCTCTATCTTATTATTAGGCAAATATTTTTTTATATATTCTGAAACAGTATTGGACACAGCTATGATAATATCAGAATATTTAATGTGATATAGTTGCGTTTTAGATAGAAATCCGTGGGCAACACCTAATATTTTGCATGGTATATCGCTGATTTTGGCAAAATAAGCATCTATGCTTTTGTGTACTATTATGATAGATGGCTTATATTTTGAGTAAAGATGTTTATATTGTAAAATAGCTTTTTTAGAGAAATAGGGAATATCAATTCTGTGATATTTAATGAATTCTATGTTATTGACCAAATGTGGAAAGTGCAATAAGATTTTTTTATGAACTGCAGAATTTTTTCTTATCAATAAAATAACAGTATATCCGACTTTTTCTAGTATAGGGATATAGTTTAAAAAAACTTGCTTACTGCCACCAAATCCCCTACCTGAGATGGACATTATAACATGATTCATGATCTAGCTATTGTATTTGACCGTGGCAGTGCTTGTATTTCTTGCCTGATCCACAGGGACATTTTTCATTTCTTGAAATCCTTTCTTTTCCGGAAAGTTTTGCAAATTCGTTCGAAAGATCTATAGTATTTTTTATCTCATTAGTCTCGCTGAAATCCTCTTGTTCTGAATGTAACTCATGATTAATTTCCATTTTCATGATTGTGCTTATGGCATAATCATCTATACGAGACAGCATGTTTTCAAACATAGAAAATGCTTCAAACTTATATTCATTTAATGGATCTTTTTGACCATATGCTCTAAGATTTATCCCTGTTTTTACTCTATCCAGCGCATGTAGATGATCTTTCCAAAATTGATCTACTGCAAGTAAAAATATTCTTTTGACACCTTCATGAAATAAATCTTTTCCATATGAAGAAATTTTATCCTCTATTTTTTTGCTTATAGAATCTTTTAAAAATAAAGATATGGACGCCCGATCATTAAATTTATCAAAATCTGCGGTGATTGAATGCAACCTAAAGAGTTCATTTTGCAATTCATTTAAATTCCACTCTTCTTTATAAGATTTTTTTGGAATATAACGATCCAAGATTTTTTCTCCATATTCTTCAATTTTTTCTTTTAATATCTCTATCAGCTCTTCTGATGTCATAATTTCTTTGCGTTGTTGATATATCACATTTCTTTGTTCATTCATAACATCATCAAACTTTAATAAGTTCTTTCTTATTTCATAATTGCGTGCTTCAACTTTTTGCTGAGCTTTTTCTAAAGATTTTTTAATCCACGGATGCTCTATAGCTTCGTCATCCTTAAGACCAAGTTTTGTCAGAAAAGAACTTATTTTTTCTGAACCAAATATTCTCATTAAATCATCTTCAAGCGATAGATAAAATTTTGTTTTTCCTGGATCACCTTGTCTGCCCGACCTCCCTCTTAGTTGGTTATCTATTCTCCTTGACTCATGTCTTTCGGTTCCTATAACGCATAACCCACCCACTTTTAAAACTTCTTCTTTTTCTTTTGATAATTCATCTTTAACTTTTTGCACTTTTACAGCATCAGTTTCAGATTTTTGCAGTAACATTTTTTCATTTCCACCTAGCTTAATATCAGTGCCTCTTCCTGCCATATTAGTGGCTATGGTGACTGCGTTCAGTCTGCCGGCTTGCGATATGATCTCTGCTTCAGATTGATGATATTTTGCATTTAACACATTGTGCTTGATGCCTGCTTTTTTCAACAGTTTGGAAATTACTTCAGATTTATCAATGTTTGCAGTTCCTATTAGGATAGGCTGTCCTGTTTGATGTATATTTTTCACTTCCTCAATTATAGCGTGATACTTTGCTTTTTCGGTTTTATATACAACGTCATCCTCATCTTGTCTTTTTACTGCAATATTTGTTGGTATTTCAACAACTTCTAGACCATAAATATCCAGAAATTCATTGGCTTCTGTGGATGCTGTTCCTGTCATACCTGCCAATTTTGCATACATCCTGAAGTAATTTTGAAAAGTGATTGATGCAAGGGTTTGATTTTCTCGTTGAATTGCTACTCTTTCTTTTGCCTCAATTGCTTGGTGAAGGCCTTCTGAATATCTTCTGCCAGACATTATCCGTCCAGTGAATTCATCGACCAAAGCCACTTGTCCACCTTTTACTATATAATCCACATCTATCTTGAATAATTTATGAGCTTTTAAGGCTTGGTTCAAATGATGAACTATTGAGACATTATCAATGTCGTATAAAGTTGATTCTTGCTCTATCAAATTTGCGTCTTTTAATAATTTTTCTACTTTGTCATTGCCAGAATCAGTAAAAAGAGCGCTTTTGCTCTTTTCATCTATTTCATAATCTCCTTCGCTTAACTGCAAGACTATGTTATTAGTTTTTTGGTATAAATCAGACGTGTCTGAGGAAGGTCCTGAAATAATTAGCGGCGTTCTTGATTCGTCAATCAAAATACTGTCTACTTCATCAACAATTGCAAAACTATAATCTCTTTGCACCATATGCTCTATTTCGTGCTTCAGATTGTCACGTAGATAATCAAAGCCAAATTCGTTATTTGTGCCATAGACTATATCAGAATTATATATATCTTTTTTTTCGCTTTCTTGAGTGCTGGAGGTTATGCACCCAACCGTCAATCCATGAAATTCATAGATCTTTCCCATCCACTCTGAATCTCTTTGCGCTAGATAATCATTGACTGTAATGATATGAACTCCTTTTCCTGTCAGTGCATTGAGGTATGCTGGCAAAGATGAAACAAGAGTTTTTCCCTCGCCAGTTTTCATTTCAGCAATCATTCCTTTATGTAAAACCAGCCCTCCTAAAATTTGCACATCATAATGTCTTTCTCCCAACACTCTTTTTGCCGTTTCGCGAACAACTGCGAAAGCTTCAGGAAGTATGTCATCAAGTGTTTTTTGAGATTTTAATTGACCTTTAAATTCCTGAGTCTTGTTTTTCAATTGCTCATCTGTCAAAGCTGCGATGGAATGTTCCAAAGAGTTGATTTTCTTGAGAATTTTAGAAAGATTTTTCAGTATCTTAGAACTACGTGTACCAAAAATTTTTTTCGAAAGAAAAGAGAACATATGCTTGAGAAAATTAAAAAAGCTTCAGGAACAAGTCCTGAAGCTATTTGTACAACTATATGGTAAAGATATCAAGAACTTTACATACCCATGCCGCCCATACCAGGCATGCCACCCATGCCACCTGGCATTGCAGGAGCGTCGTCTTTCTTAGGCACTTCCACAATCGTCGCTTCTGTTGTCACAAGCAAAGAGGCGACTGAAACAGCGCTTTGAAGCGCACTTCTTACAACTTTAGTTGGATCTACAATTCCTTCTTTAAATGCTTCAACAACTTGGTGATTTTGAGCGTCATAAATCATGTTTGTGTCGTTTTTTTCAAGAAGCTTCTCAACTATCAAAGCGCCTTCCAAGCCTGCATTTTCAAGAATCTTACGAGTTGGTGCTAAAAGAGCTTTTTGAACTATTTTAACGCCTGCAGCTTCATCACCGTTCTTGGTTTTCACGGATTCAAGTAATTTACTTGAATACAACAAAGTACATCCGCCACCAGGAACAATGCCTTCGGCTATCGCCGCTTTTGTTGCATGATATGCATCTTCAACTCTGTCTTTCTTTTCTTTAACTTCAACTTCAGTGATACCACCAACTTTCAAGATTGCTACACCACCTGACAATTTCGCAAGCCTTTCTTCTAATTTTTCTTTATCATAATCAGAAGAAGTTTCTTGTATTTGAGCCTTGATTTGCTCGCAACGATTTTTTATGTCTTGCTCACTTCCTGCTCCTCGTATGATAGTCGTGTCATCTTTTGAAATAACTATTTTTTTAGCAGATCCCAAATCGTTAAGTTTGACATTTTCAAGTTTATTGCCCATGTCTTCGCTTATGAATTCGGCATTAGTAAGGATTGCTATATCCTCAAGCATAGCTTTCCTTCTGTCGCCAAATCCCGGCGCTTTCA
This sequence comes from Candidatus Midichloriaceae bacterium, assembly GCA_965655955.1. Lineage (GTDB taxonomy): Bacteria > Pseudomonadota > Alphaproteobacteria > Rickettsiales > Midichloriaceae > CBFHIH01. Next base: position 13,446 of record CBFHIH010000002.1, read on the forward strand.
CAGCTGCGATTTTTAATCCCCCCCTTAATTTGTTGACAACAAGAGTTGCTAATGCCTCACCTTCAACATCTTCAGCAATAATTAACAATGGTTTGCCAGATTGAGCCACAGCTTCCAACAAAGGAACCATTTGTTGAATATTTGATATTTTCTTTTCGAAAACCAATATATAACAATTTTCAAGCTCACAAGTCATCTTTTCAGAATTTGTAACAAAATAAGGAGATAAATAACCTCTGTCAAAATTCATACCTTCAACAACTTCAACTTCAAATTCATCACTTCTGTTAGCTTCTTCTACTGTTATCACGCCATTCTTTCCAACTTTTTCAAACGCAGCTGCTATTTTCGCTCCTATATCAGCATCTCCATTTGCAGATATTGTTGCAACTTGCGCTATTTCAGAAGATGAAGAGATTGTTTTTGAACGCCTTTTAATTTCTTCAAGAACTTTTTCAGCAGCAACATCTATGCCTCTTTTTAAATCCATAGGATTCATTCCAGCTGTCACATATTTTACACCTTCACGAGCAATAGCTTCTGCTAAAACTAGAGTTGTTGTTGTGCCGTCCCCAGCTCTGTCGTTGGATTTATTTGCAGCCTCTCTAAGAACTTGCGCACCTAGATTTTCCAGCTTATCTTCTAATTCAACTTCTTTTGCAACTGTCACGCCATCTTTTGTGATTTTTGGCGCACCAAAAGACTTCTCAATAATAACGTTTCTGCCTCTTGGACCTAAAGTTACGCCAGCTGTGTTAGCAATTGTGCTGACGCCCTTGAGTAATTTATCTCTAGATTCGTTTCCTTTTACTATATGTTTTGCTGTCATTTATAACCTCTTATTTTTTCTTAATTATTTTGGATGTAATTTTAGTTAAAGATTCCTAAAATATCAGTTTCTTTTAGAATCAGATAATCTTTGCCATCAAGCTTGATTTCTGTTCCGCCCCATTTAGCAAATAGTATCTTATCTCCTTTTTTAACGCACATAGGAGCTAAGTTTCCTTTTTCATCTTTTGCACCATCTCCAGCAGCAATAACAACTCCTTCCATAGGCTTTTCTTTTGCTGTGTCTGGGATAATAATTCCCCCCTTTGTCTTTTCTTCTTGCTCAATTCTTTCAATTAACACGCGATCATGTAATGGCTTGAAGTTCATTTGTACCTCGTTATGATTATATTGTTAATTGTGATATAAAAAGTATCAGTTGGATTTCAAGGTTTAAGCAGAAATAAATTGAAGATTTTTTGTGAATTGATCACAACATTTTTTAGCAAGGTTTCTAATTTGCTTAATATATTCAACTCTTTCTGTAACACTAAAAACCCCTCTTGCTTCTAAAATGTTGAATATATGAGATGATTTTACACAATAATCGTAGGCTGGATACACAATATTTTTTTCTAATAGCTCATTTGAAATGATGCTATAGTCTTTAAAGTGTCTCATTAATATATCAGTGTTAGCATGTAGAAAATTGAATTTGCAATATTCTTTTTCGGAGCTCAAAAACACGTCTTTGTATTTGACGCCATTTTTATTCCATTCTAAATCCCAAACACTATCCTTATTTTGGATATACATTGCCAATCTTTCTAAGCCATATGTTATTTCAGAAGGTATCAATGGGCATGAGATTGATCCAACTTGCTGCATATAGGTGAACTGTATTATCTCCATTCCGTTGCACCATATCTCCCATCCCAGCCCCCAAGCGCCAAGAGTTGGATTCTCCCAATCACTGTGTATAAACCTAATGTCATTCAATTTATGTGTTATGCCAAGCTCATTCAAGCTTCCTATGCATAGCTCCTGAATATTATCTGGCGATGGTTTGAAAAGCACCTGAAACTGATAATAATGTTGCATTCTATTAGGATTTTCGCCATATCTACCATCAGTTGGTCTTCTGCAAGGTTGAACATAGGCAACGTTGGATGGCTTTGGATTTAAAGCTTCAAGCATCGTTGCAGGGTGTGATGTTCCAGCGCCAACTTCAGTATCAAGAGGCTGAAGGATTATACAACCATTATCAGACCAATATTTTTGCAAGGTGAAGATTATATCTTGGAAGAACATCTAATAAACTGGTTGAATTTTTATAAGCGCAATAGTACTGTGAAAATGTGTTTTTATTCAAGCTATATTTAATCTATGGGCGGTAAATTTGGAGAGTTGCTTCTTATATTGTTGATAGTCTTTGTTCTTTTTGGTGCTGGTAAATTGCCAAAAGTAATGAGTGAACTGGGAAAAGGGTTGAAATCCTTCAGAAGTGGATATTCGGAAAAAAAAGAGAAGATAGAAAAAGAAGAAGATTGATTTTTATAAAGCTTTTGAGATGTTGTGAGCAACAGAGCTTATATCTCCAGCTCCCATAAATATCACATATTTTTTGTTTTCTGGATAAGACTTTAAAATTTCATTTAATATTTTTCGTTGATCATTGATATATAAAGACTTCGTGCGATGCTTTATATCATCAAGAAATTTCTTACTATCAGTTTCATATATATTGGATTCACCGGATGAGAAAACATCCATGATTATTAGCAAATCAACATTATCGAATGAATCTAAAAAGTCATTGTAACAGGTTTTTAGCCTACTATATCTATGAGGCTGAAAGACGCAAATGAGTTTGTGATGATTGCCTAAATGCTGATGTATAGCAACAAGAGTGGTTTTGATTTCAGAAGGATGATGGGCATAATCATCTATCATCACTAGATTAGATACTTCTTTGATCACAGAAAATCTGCGCTTGACGCCTTGATAGTTTTTTAATGCTTTTGTAATATCATCAAAGTCTATATTTTTTATCAATCCAGTTAGCATAGCAGCTAAAGAATTTTCAACGCTGTGATAGCCATACATCTTCAGAGAAATTTCTTTTGTAAATTCAACTTTTTGCTTGAGCAATACATTTAATTTTTCTGAAGTATCAATTTTATACGCTATACCATTTGGATTTTGAACAATATCATGTGCTTTTAAATCTATATCACTTAGCCCACTTATGCCATAAGTTAGATATTTTGGATCATCAGAGTGTTTTTTATTTATTTCCAAAAGGTACTGGCAATCGGCATTGGAAATAACAATACCGCCGTTTAGCAAGGTTTTGCTAATAAATTCTTTATAGGCATTTTTCAAATTATCAAAAGAGCCATAATACTCTAAGTGCTCTTTATCTATGTTTGTTATGATTGCAATGTCAGTCGGAAGATGCAGAAATGTTCCATCTGACTCATCCGCTTCGACCACATTGAGGTCGCTGTTTTCAAAATGCGCATTGGAATTTATTGAGTTAATAATGCCACCGCATATAACATTAGGTTTTAATGTGCTTGCGTTGAGAATTTCATAAACCAAAGCAGTGGTGGATGTCTTGCCATGAGCACCAGTTATGCATATGTTGTAACTGCCATCCAATATTTTTGCCAATAACTCTTTGCGAGATAGGATCGTTTTGTTATTTTCCTGTCCAGCTATAATTTCAGGATTGTTGCTGTTAATAGCAGAAGATCTAACTATTGTTTTGGCATTTTCTACATTGCGAAAATCATGTGTGTTAAAGATTTTTATACCCTTTTTGATCAAAGCTTCTGTCTGAGCATTGAGATTTAAATCCGAACCTTGCACCTGAACACCCTGATTGCACAAAGCAACTGCAAGAGCACTCATCCCTATTCCGCCTATGCCAACAATGTGAACAGGAGGTTCGATTTTAGCTTTTAGCATTCTTAATGCCAGTGATGATAGCATAAGACTTTTTATACCAAATGCTATTGGGATAATTATGCCCTAACACCGAAGAATATTTCTTGGCTTCATCCACTAATCCTAAGAGGGTATATACTTCTGTCATGCGAAACAAAGATTCAGGAATAAACATGCTGTTGGGATAATTTTCTAAAACATCTTTGAATCTGTTCACAGCTGAGATAGGGTTTGAAGTCCGCAAATAAAACCTGCCAATTGCTAAGTCTTTACCTGCTAAGACATTGTTGATATAATCCAATTTCCATTTAGCATCTTCTGCGTATTTTGTGCTTTTTCCATATATTAACAGTTCTTGAAAATCTTCTTTGGCTTTTAAAGCAGGTTGCTCATCTCTTTCAATATCCATAATCTTGTTATAGCTTGACATGGCTTTTAGATATCTCATGTAATTTGCATCTTTGCTTAACGGAAAGATCTTTAGATATTGTTCAATCACATGCGTTGCTTCGGAATAATCTGCAATGGAGTAAAGAGCATAAGCCCTTAGCATTAACGCTTCAGAATAAACAGAGCTACTAGAACCACCAGTTGTGATTTTTGCAAAAGTTTTAGATGCATCTTTAAATTCTTTATTCTGTAACTGCTGAACACCTTCTTTAAACAAACCATCTTGAGATTTGTGCGTTACACTCTCTTTTGTTGTGCAAGCAAAGAGAAAAGCACAAAGTACAACAAATACTATCTTATGCATGAATTATAACCTTGAATTAATCATTTTCTTTATGCCACTTATCGCTTTTGCAGGATTTAATCCTTTAGGGCACGAATTGGTGCAATTCATTATTGTGTGACATCTATATAGCTTAAAGGCGTCATCAAGCTCCTCTAATCTTTCTGCAGTTGCTTCATCTCTTGTATCTACCAACCATCTGTATGCTTGCAGCAATATTGCCGGTCCTAAATACTTATCTCCATTCCACCAATAACTAGGACACGAAGTTGAGCAACAAGCGCACAATATGCACTCATACACTTCGTCTAGCTTTTCTCTATCTTTTGGAGATTGTAGAGCCTCTGTTCCTTGTGGCAAAGAATTTTTTCTCTGTAACCAAGGCTTGATAGATTTTAACTGTGCATACAGCTTATTTAAATCAGGTACAAGGTCCTTAACAACGTTCATATGCGGAAGAGGATATATCTTCACCGCTCCGTTGATGTCTGATATTGATTTAGTACAAGCTAGTGTGTTTGTGCCATCTATATTCATGGCGCAACTCCCACACACTCCCTCTCTGCAAGACCTTCTGAAGGTTAAAGTACTGTCCACCTCATCTTTAATCTTAATCAAAGCATCCAGCACCATCGGTCCACACTTTTTTGCATCTATTTCATACTCATCCAATCTAGGATTCTCATTTTTATCTGGGTCGTATCTATAAATCTTGAAAGTCTTTTTTTGCTCTAGATCGCCATCAATACGATGGCACGAGCCTTTCTTAACTTTAGAATTGCTTGGTAAAGAAAATTTAGCCATATTTCGAGAATCTCTTGCTTTGGAAAATGATTTTTAACACTTTTCGCGACTTTAATCAATAAGTCTGTTAGCAATTCAGTTGCATGAGATATTATTTTTTACAGCTTAACTATCTTATATTCGTGATCTTGCCCAATGTCTTCTATTGCATATCCCAGATTTTTAAGAGTTTCTCTGAGATTGTCAGATTTACCCCAATCTTTTTCTTTTCTGGCCAGCCTTCTTTCTTCTGCAATTTTTATTATATCTTCTGGGATATTTTGCCTCTTTTGATCGTTGGATAATTTTAATCCCAAAAATTCACAGCATGAAAATAAATATTCTAGAGCTCCTCTATCTTCATTTACAGAGTTTAATAAATGATGAAGATAAGCAATGGCTTTTGGTGTGTTTAAATCATCATATAAGCATCTTAAGAAATCTTGCGGCAAGCGTTTAGAGCTGTGTTTTGATATATTTTCCTGATGCTCTTCATAAAGAGCAGTTATCTTCTTCATTACTTTTTCTGCATCTCTTATGCCTTTTTCAGAAAAATTTAATGGTTTCTTATAGTGAGTTGAAAGATAGAAATATCTCAAAGCATTTTGTGTGATTCCACTTTTCAAAAGATCATGTACAGTAATGAAGTTACCCAAGCTTTTACTCATTTTTTCATCATTCACTGTGACAAAACCATTATGAATCCAATATTTTGCAAAATGATTAGTGCTAGATTCACACTTGCTTTGTGCAATTTCATTTTCATGATGAGGAAAAACTAAATCCATGCCCCCACCATGAATGTCAAAACGATCTCCCAGTAACTCTTTGCTCATAGCGGAACATTCAATGTGCCATCCAGGCCTCCCTTTGCCCCATGGGCTGTCAAAAAATATCTTTTCTCCTTCTTTTATAGGCTTCCACAGAACAAAATCTGAAGGATTTTTCTTATCTGAGTTTATATCTATTCTTGCGCCTGGCTCTAATTCTTGTATATCCCTGTTAGACAAAACCCCATATTCAGAGAAGGACGTAACATCAAAAAAGACATGTTGATTTTTGATATATGCATTGCCATTTTCTATGAGCCTTTCTATCATCTTGATCATGCCATCTATAAACTCAGTTGCTTTTGGCTCAAAAGTTGGAGATAGGCAATTTAAAGATGATGAATCTTCATGAAAAGCATCTATCATTTTTTTGATAAATTTTCCAACATCTCCATCTTTGACAGCATCTAATATTTTATCATCAACATCTGTGATATTTCTAACATAAATCACATTTTTATACTTACTCTTTAACACCCTATAAAGCATGTCAAAGACAGTTAAAGATCTAGCATTACCTAAATGAATTCTGTTATAAACCGTTGGCCCACAGACATACATCCTGACATGCTCAGGATCATAAGGAACAAACTCTTCCTTCTTACCAGAAAGAGTGTTGCTAAGAAAAATCTCCATCTTGCTAAAAATGAATAGGCTTGAAATAAGTAGCTAAAGCAGCTTCTTTTAATGCTTCATTTAAAGTTGGATGAGGGTTACATATTCTTGCCATATCTTCAGAAGCAGCCTTGAATTCCATTGCTGTTGCAGCTTCAGCTATTAATTCTCCAGCACCTGGACCTATTATATGCACCCCTAAAACCTCATCTGTTTTTTTATCGGCTATAATTTTAACAAAACCTTCCGCTTCATTGCTGACTCTTGCTCTGCTATTTGCCATAAAAGGGAACTTCCCTATGTTGCAGCTAATGCCTGACCGCGTGATCTCGTTCTCAGTTTTCCCAACAAATGCTATTTCAGGAGATGTGTAAACAACGCTTGGGATAGTGTTATAGTTAACATGTCCGTGCTGAGAAGATATAATTTCTGCAACTGCAACCCCCTCATCAGAAGCTTTGTGTGCTAGCATTGGTCCGTCTATCACGTCCCCTATTGCGTAAACGCCCTGTTTGTTTGTTTGGAAATTGTGATTAACAGCAATTCTTCCTGATTGATTAACTTCGATGCCAACTTTGTCCAGATTCAAAAACTGGGTATTTGGCTTCCTGCCCACTGCCACCAATAACACATCTGCATTTAATGCGCTCAAAGAGCCTGTTTTTGCATCTTCTATTTGTATCTCCACATCGCTATCTTTCTTTGCAGCCTTTGTTACTTTTGCGTTAATCCTAAATATCATTCCTTGCTTTTCAAATATCTTCTTAGCTTCTTTTTGAATATCATGATCAAAGCTTGGCAATATGTCAGATCCATGCTCAATTAATGTTACTTCAGCTCCTAACCTTGCCCAAACAGAGGCCATCTCAACCCCAATCACCCCAGCTCCTATCACAGCCATTGTTTTTGGCACACTTGGCAATGACAGAGCTCCTGTTGAAGTAACTATATTCTTTTCGTCTATCTCAATATTTTTTAAATAAACTGGCGAGGAGCCTGTTGCGATAATAACATTATCAGCCCCTATCATCTCTTTCCCATCTTTTGTTAGCACTTCTACTTCTTTTGTTGAGAAAAAAGAACCTGTGCCTCTAAAATGGTCAATTTTGTTTTTTTTGAACAATCCCTCAATGCCTTTTGCCAAACCTTGTAAAGACTCATCCTTCTTTTTCATCATTTTGTCCAAAGAAAAAGCGAGGTCCGAAAAAGTTATTCCAAATTCACCAAATTTATTCTTTGCATCATAATATTTATGAGTGGAATTCAAAAGAGATTTAGATGGTATGCAACCCACATTCAGGCATGTTCCACCAAGAAACGGGCTGTTATCAATGCAAGCAACCTTTTTACCCAGTTGTGCAGCTTTTATTGAAGCAACATAGCCACCAGGGCCACCGCCAATTACAACAACATCGTATTTTTTCATAACAACCTCTTATAAAATCAACTTATAAAGCCAAAAGCATTCTGTCAGGATTTTCAATCATCTCCTTAATTCTTCTTAAAAACACCACAGCTTCACTTCCATCTATTAAGCGATGATCATAAGAGAGGGCGAGATACATCATTGGGCGAATCTTCACTTCTCCATTTATTGCAACAGGTCTTTGTACTATATTATGCATTCCAAGTATAGCAGATTGAGGGGGGTTGATGATTGGAGTTGATAATAAAGATCCGTATATCCCACCATTTGTTATGCTGAATGTACCTCCTTGCATGTCTTTCATGGACAATCTTCCTTCGCGGGCCTTTTTTCCTAAATCAATTATGCATTTTTCAAGCTCGCTAAAGCCCATATGATCAGCATCGCTGATCACTGGCACGACCAATCCTTGCTCAGTGCCAACTGCAACACCTATGTTATAGTAATTTTTATATATGATGTGATCTCCATCTATTTCAGCGTTAACTGCTGGGATCTCTTTTAATGCAGTTATCACGGCTTTGACAAAAAAAGACATAAAGCCAAGTTTCACGTTATGCTTTTCTTTGAAGATCTCTTGATATTTTTTTCTACATTCCATAACAGCCGTCATGTCCACTTCATTGAATGTGGATAATATAGCAGCTGTGTTTTGAGATTCTTTCAAGCGTTTTGCTATAGTTTGACGCAATCGACTCATCTTCACCCTTTTCTCCTCCAAAGCGCTAGTTTTCTGCTCTGCAATAGCTGGCGCAGATAGCGCATTCAGAACATCGCCTTTCGTCACCCTTCCATCCTTGCCACTAGGTGATGTCACTGAAGCAATGTTATTTTCGGAAGCTATTTTTTGAGCAGCAGGAGAGAAGACAGTTTGTGTTGAGGAATCTTGGCTTCTTTCAGGCTTGGTTACTTCTTGAGTAATAGGCTGTGTATTTGCTTGCTTTTTTGCTTTTTCATCAATTGTTCCAACAACAGCCTCAACCGACACCGTTGCACCTTCTTCATCCCTAATCTCTGTAATCACACCAGAACTTGGTGAGTTGACCTCAAGATTCACCTTGTCTGTTTCAAGTTCTAATAATAATTCATCAACTTCCACATAATCTCCCTTTGATTTATGCCATTTTGCAATCGTTGCTTCTGTGACTGACTCTCCTAGAGATGGTATTATAATATCAATAGACATAAATGCTCCTTATTTTAATGCTTGAGTAATAAACTCGATTTGCTCTTTGTTATGAAGTTTTGCATAACCTGCGGCTGGCGAGGACGATTCTTTTCTACCAAAATAGATTATACGCTCGTTTTTTTCAAATACTTCTTCTTCAAACTTACTTTTCATATACTGCCAAGCACCCATGTTTTTATGCTCTTCTTGGCACCAACCTATGATAACATTGCTGTTGTATTCTTCTAACTCACGCTTCACTTCTTCAGCTGGGAATGGATATAATTGCTCTAATCTAATCAATGCAATGTCATCATGCTTTCCTTCAGTTCTTGCTTGAAGCAAGTCATAATATACCTTTCCGCTGCAAAAAAGAACCTTTTTAATGTTGGAGCAATTTAAATCATCAGGAATTAACATTTTAAAAGAAGTGTCGCTTGTGAAATCAGCGATATCTGAAGCCGCCCCTTTATGCCTGAGAAGAACTTTAGGCGACATAACAATTAGAGGGCATTTGTATCTTCTATGCATCTGCCTTCTCAACAAATGAAAAATTGAAGATGCCGTTGTGCAATTCGCTATTGTTACGTTATCATCTGCGCACATTTGTAAGTATCTCTCAAGCCTTGCAGAGGTATGCTCTGGACCTTGTCCTTCATAGCCATGCGGAAGAAGCATAACCAATCCACTCATCCTCAACCACTTAGCTTTTCCAGAAAATATGAATTGGTCTATAACCATTTGTGCTGAATTCGCAAAATCACCATATTGAGCCTCCCAAACTGTCAAAGTTTTTGGACTAGTATAACTATA
>CBFHIH010000002.1:23543-43744 GCA_965655955.1 Candidatus Midichloriaceae bacterium
TCGAATCCCAAAACCCCAAGCTCTGACAAAATGCTGTTATATATTTCAAAATACGTTCCTTTATTTCTCGCCAACTGCCTTAGAGGTGAGTATTCCACATTACTAATTTGATCAAAAAAAGCGGCGTGTCTGTGAGCGAACGTTCCTCTTTTGACGTCTTCTCCAGTAATTCTGACGCTAAACCCTTCATCAATCAAAGAGGCGTATGCAAGGCTTTCCGCCGTCCCCCAGTCAAGATTTTTCCCTTCATCTATGCTTTTTTTTCTATCAGAAACAAGTCTCTGTATTTTATAATTGACAGCAAAATCTTTTGGCAATGTGACGAGTTGCTCTCCTAACGTCTTGAGAGAATCTTCCGAAATCCCTGTTTTCACAGTTATATCATCTTGCTCTAAGAATGAAGAGTATTCTTGCCAATCTCCTTTTAGCCAATCGGCTTCTTTTATGGAGAAATTTTGAGATTTATCAAATTCTTTATCGAGAAAACTTTTAAAATCTTTTTTCTTTTTTTCCAATGCTTCCTGACTTATCACCCCTTCTCTTAACAATTTCTCGAAATATATTTTATAAGGTTGAGAGTGCTTGTGAATTTTGTTGTACATAACTGGTTGCGTAAACATCGGCTCATCACCTTCGTTATGTCCATATTTTCTATAGCATACAATGTCTATAAAAACATCTTTTTTAAACCGAATTTTATATTCAAGAGCAATTTTTGTGACATGGGCTATTGCTTCAGGGTCGTCTCCATTCACATGAAACACAGGAGCTGAAATCATCTTTGCTATATCTGTGCAATATCTTGATGATCTTGCGTCTTTAAAATCAGTTGTGAAGCCCACTTGGTTATTTATTACTATGTGCAGAGCCCCTCCAACTGAGTAACCGTCCGTGTTTGCTAAAGCTAAGGTTTCCATCACAGAGCCTTGACCAGCAAGAGCGGCATCTCCATGAATCAAGATTGCCAAAGCTTGATATCTGTTTTTATCATCCATTAAATCCTGCTTAGCCCTTGTGCGTCCAGCAACCACTGGATTCACAATCTCTAAGTGAGAAGGGTTGGGAGTGAGAGAAAGATGAATCTTTTTGTCATCTACAAAAAAATCTGAAGAAAACCCTGCGTGATATTTAACATCCCCCGGCAAATCAAGACTGTCTGGGACATAAGTTCCTCCCTTGAACTCGAAAAACATTGCGTGATAAGGTTTTTTCATAACCTGCGTTAAAGTAACAAGACGTCCACGATGAGCCATCCCCAAAACAGCTTCTTTTACCCCATTCATGGCTGCGTTATGTATACAGGTATTAAGTGCAACAACTGTTCCCTCGGCTCCTTCTATAGAAAACCTTTTTGCGCCAGGGAATTTTGTATGCAGATATTCCTCAAACATAGATGCTTGTAGCAATTCATCAAATATCTTTTCTTTTTCTATAGAATTGATTTCTGAATCTTTGTTTTCAATTTTTGATGTTAACCACTCTCTTTCTTCTGTTGTTTCAACATACATGAACTCATACCCTATGCTTGAACAGTATGTATTTCTGAGTTCTTGGTATAGCGTTCCAAGGGTTAAGTCTTTTGATGAGGAGGATATGTTCTTATGAAGATCTTCGTTACTAATACCATAACTAGATATATCCAGCTCTTGAGGACATTCAGGCTTTTTTAATTCCAAAGGATCAATATTGGCAATCTTATGCCCATGAAATCTAAAAGCATTCAGCAATTCCAGTGCTTGAAGATCAACTTGTGATGCAGTTGAAGAATTTTGCTCTTGCTTACTCTGCTTTCCTTGATCTTTTGTTTGAACGCTTTTTGTATTAATTACAGATTTTATATTTTGAGACCAATCAGGAAAAGATGCAAAGCTTCCTTCATGCGAAGGCAGGTTATCAAAATAACTTTGCCAAGATGGATCAACAGATCTAGGATTGATTAGATATTTCTGATATAGCTCTTCTATATATATTATATTTTCAGAAGAAAGAGCGCCTCTGCTATTATCCATCATATACGAAAAATTCATTATGAGACAATATTAGAGGTTTTTAAAATTAAATCAATGGCTAGGATGGTTAAATAGCACATCATTTCCGTCTTTGTTCAACAGTCTTTTTCTTGTGTTGTTGTAAAATTTTTAATTGACAACAAAAAAGAAAACGTACTAATGTTTTCGAGTAACATATAGGGAGATATTCTACGAACACATATTTAAGTACTGCAAACAAAGAACAAGGTTTCTGGAAAGAAGTTGGTAAAGCTGTTGTAGGAGAAGTGGGAATAGAGTCGGCAAAATATGGTGCGGAGGAACTATTTGATAATATTGGAGCAATAGATCAATTTCATATAGAGCATACTGGTCATAGTCTCAGTGAACATGCCTATTTCATGGCGGGGCTTTAGGATCTTCATCCTTCTTCATGGGCAAATGCCGCAGTTCAAATTAACGATTTGGCATATTGTTAAATAATGCCCATAATCGATTAGTGATACGAGTCAGATATACAATCTTTGTATTACAAAGCTCCGACAAATGATTTATTAATTAATTTCTGAAATGTATTTGTTTTCTTATAGACGTCTTGCTTCAGCTTTGAAGCAAGATCTTTTAGATGAATCTGATAGGTTGATTTATCTTTGTGTTTCTTCATTGATACATTATGGATTTGCATTCTTATTAATATCTAATAAAATTAAAATTCCAAATACTAACTTGGTATTCGGGTGTGTTTTAGAGTTTATTTTTATAATTGCGGGATATTATATCAACAAGTCAGGAGATCATAAAGATTATATAGTTAGATATATGATTTTAGATGTACCAGTACTTTTTCAAACAGTCTTCATTTCTACCATACTTTATCTTATAGCGGGTTTCATAGGGGTTGCCAAGTGTTACATGTATTTTTTAACAGATCTCCTTTACGGTATATTGTTTTTACATGGAATATATTTATCTAGCAGAAAAGTATAAATTCTACAATGAATAATTTCGATTGTGTAGTTAGTATATATACATATAAATCAGGGGACGATCGATTATTTTTAAAGGTAGGGGCTTTATTATTGATGCAGATTTTGGCATAATAGTTACTAATAAACATGTGGCAAATAAGTATGAGAAAGATAAGTTATGGAGATTTTTCGTATAACGAGGCGTTGAATAAATTTGAAATTATTTTACCACGCAATATCAGTGATATTAGACCAAAAGTGATGGATGATTTTCCAACACCTGGGAGACAATGAGTGTGGCAAAAAGCGTTTTAAATGAATGGCAAGAATCTGTGATGAGAAATATCGAACAAAATTTACGTAACAAAGGGTTTGATGAAAAAACTATTGTTGAAATTACCGAATATCCAATAGTGACAAAAAGATTTTCAATTAATTCCTTTTTTAAATACTTCCCCAAACATTTACTCCCCATCCATTCTATGAATTTCATAAAAACACTAAAATAAAAAGTAAATGATTATGATAGAGCATAAAAATAATCAGCATGATAATTATGGGGTAGCCCTAATTATACATGCAAAAAGTGCTATTTTAAGAGAAAATAATGTTAAGCGCTTAAAAAAAAGTTTATTTGATATGAGCCTTAATCAAAATATGGAAATCTATGATATAGAAGCCATAGATGCAGGAGATTTAAGTGTAAAAGAACAAAAAGCCTTTTGTGATAAAGTACATAAACCACACTTTCCTTTTGAAATTTCTCAATATGAAATAGCTTGCTTTTTAAGCCACAGAAAAGCGTGGAGCTATATAGTGGATTGTAATTTCGAATATGGCTTGATATTTGAAGACGACGCAAAAATAATAGAAGAAAATTTTAAAGAGCGTATCAAGAATCTTGTGATGTCCTGGAAGATAATAAAATAATAAGATTTCATACTAGAAAATTAAGGTTTTGGAGAAGACTATTTGCTGAATATGAAGGTGTTTTTTATAAACCACAAATTCCTAGATATGGTGCTGTGTGCTATATGTTAAATCGTAATACAGCTAAAAAGTTACTTATGCTATCTGAAAAGATTGATAGACCAGTAGACACATTTTTACAATTTGTTAATTGCAAGGGGATGGCTTCTTTTGAATTAATAATGCCTGCGATAAAGGAAATAAGTTATGAAATTGGCGGGAGCACAATTCAGAAGAAAACCAAACAAAATCTTTTTCAAAAGATATTTCATGAAATTCTACGGATTAGATATAGGTTTTTAATTTTATACAATAAAAAATTAAGAAAATTATTTACAGCACAAACATAAAACCGAAGAGTTGCAAACAGCTCTTTTCTCTTACTTTCATTATATAGTATATAGCTAAAGCAACATAAAAAGTGATAGATATACAGATTTATTTACAGTCTTTTATCACAAATTGCGTGCCTCGCAAGCAAAGCTTGTAATTTCCTTATTTGTATAAAACAATAGATTCTTTCTAATTCATCAAAGAATTTCAAGATAAATGTAATATTTCTATACTATTTCAGCTATAAAAAACAATACCTTTGCAGGATATACATCCAACATGGTAGGTGCATTTTTGACACAAAACTGTAAGAAAGGTAATTTAAAGACCAAGGGATGAGGAATGCAAATATAGAACAGCTAAGACGATAGAGAAATTTGATCTTATTTTGCAACGATTTAACGTTGCCATTTGTCTTTAAGGAGGTAATCCAGCCGCAGGTTCCCCTACGGCTACCTTGTTACGACTTAACCCCAGTCATCAAACTCTCTTTGGTAAACTACCTCTTTGCAGTTAGCACATTTACTTAAAGAAAGCTTAACTCCCGTGGCTTGACGGGCAGTGTGTACAAGACCCGGGAACGTATTCACCGCAGCGTGCTGATCTGCGATTACTAGCGATTCCGACTTCATGCACCCGAGTTGCAGGGTGCAATCCGAACTGAGATGATTTTTAGGGATTTGCTCCAGGTCGCCCTATTGCTTCCCTCTGTAATCACCATTGTAACACGTGTGTAGCCCAAGTCATAAGGGCCATGCGGACTTGACGTCGTCCTCACCTTCCTCCAATTCTCCATTGGCAGTTTCTTTAGAGTCCCCAACTTTACTTGCTGGCAATTAAAGATAAGGGTTGCGCTCGTTGCGGGACTTAACCCAACATCTCACGACACGAGCTGACGACAGCCATGCAACACCTGTGATAGTCCAGCCGAACTGACTAGCTAGTTTCTTAGCTATACGACTAGCATGTCAAGACTTGGTAAGGTTTTTCGCGTAGCATCGAATTAAACCACATGTTCCACCGCTTGTGCGGGTCCCCGTCAATTCCTTTGAGTTTTAATCTTGCGACCGTACTCCCCAGGCGGAGTGCTTAACACGTTAGTTACGGCACCAAGGCAAAAAGCCCTAATACCTAGCACTCATCGTTTACTGCGTGGACTACCAGGGTATCTAATCCTGTTTGCTCCCCACGCTTTCGTGCAACAGCGTCAGTTTCTAGCCAGACAGATGCTTTCGCCTTTGGTGTTCCTCCTGATATCTACGGATTTCACCCCTACACCAGGAATTCCTCTATCCTCTCTAGTACTCAAGTTTAGCAGTTTTGAAAGCTATTCTCTGGTTGAGCCAAAGGCTTTCACTTTCAACTTACTAAACCGCCTACGCACGCTTTACGCCCAATAATTCCGAGTAACGCTTGCCCCCTTCGTATTACCGCGGCTGCTGGCACGAAGTTAGCCGGGACTTTTTCTGTGGATACCGTCATTATCTTCTCCACTAAAAGAACTTTACAACCCTAAGGCCTTCATCATTCACGTGACGTCGCTGGATCAGGCTTTCGCCCATTGTCCAATATTCCTCACTGCTGCCTCCCGTAGGAGTCTGGACCGTGTCTAAGTTCCAGTGTGGCTGATCATTCTCTCAAACCAGCTAAAGATCGATGCCTTGGTGAGCCATTACCTCACCAACTAGCTAATCTTGCATAGGCTCATCTTGTAGCGATAAATCTTTCACCTCTCGGCAATATAAGGTATTAGCTACTGTTTCCAGTAGTTATTCCTTACTACAAGGTAGATTCCTATGTATTACTCACCCGTTTGCCACTAAAATTAATCGTGCAAGCACAATTAATTTCCGTTCGACTTGCATGTGTTAAGCACGCCACTAGCGTTCACTCTGAGCCAGGATCAAACTCTTATGTTATGAAAACTCTAATTATTAGAATTAACGTTTCTATCGTCTTAACGATTCTATATTCACAATTTCAAAGATCGGGATATTTATCTCCAACAACGAGTTATAAATATATAAACCTTTTACACACTAAGTCAATTCATTTTATGAAATTTCTTTATTTTTTCTTCAAACAATAAATAAACAAGGCTTATAACAATTGATATGTCAGCAAAATTAAATGCTGGATAATGCCAACTTCCCCAATGAAAATCTAAAAAATCAAAAACAGCCCCAAAATTCATTCTATCATATAAATTTCCCAATGCCCCACCAACAACCAACCCTTGCAACACAAAACTCTCACCTCTCAAAAAAAACACAAACAACACAATGATAAGCACAGCCGTTGTACAGCTAAAAAGATATTTATCTATTTGATACTCTGACAATAAACCAAAACTCACTCCATAATTCCAAACCTCAACCAAGTTAAAAAAACTCGTCACCTCCATTACATAAACATCTCTACTCCTTAACAGATCCCAAATAAAAAATTTTGTATACCTGTCTAATGAAAAAATTAAGACCGCTACAAAAATAAACAATAACGTTTTTTTTAAATTTTTTGACATTTTCCAATATATGAAACAACAAGCTGCTTGAAATAGGTCTTACTAATATCTCTGACATGATCTAATAAAAATTCTATTTTGTCGATCACATCCACCAAATCTAAGGAACACGCCCCCATTGCAGCGACCCTTTTTTTGACTAGATCATCCATCAAGTTATACACAAGCGAGCAAAACATTTGCAAATTTTCCACAGAGTTAACATCAAAATTTCTTAATATCTTGACATAATCCACATCGCCACCATCTTGCGCTTGTTGCAAACAACCCTCTTGAATTAGATGCGCCGCTAATGATATGTTACCAAAAGTAAATTCATACAGCTCATAAACTTGCTGATTTGTTAAATCTAAATCATCACCAGAGATGGTTTTTAATATATCAAAAAAATCTTCCTGACTTTTTTTCTTCAGTTTAAACTTCAAACATCTAGATTTGATGGTGTCTGGTATTTTATTGATTTTTGCAGTGTTAAGTACAAAAACTGTATCTCCAATAGGCTCTTCCAAGATCTTTAAAAAGGCATTGAATGCATTCGCATTCATCAAACTTAGCTCGTCAATAAACAACACTTTATACTTTGATTGTATTTCGGTGTTCATTAATTGTCTTTTGACCTCTCTTATATTTTCCACTGTAATAATACTTGCTGATTCTTGAGACTCTGATGGCAATTTATGAATACTATAATAACTACCTGGCAAAAGCTTCATCAACTCCTGACAAAGATGAGTTTTTCCTATACCAAAATCACCATAAACCAACCAAGCATGATGTAATTGACCTTTGTCTATCGAACCAGAAAAGATACGTGCAACTTCTTCTGAAGAATATGACAGCATTCTATTTAACTAGGAAATGTTTTTCTTAATCCTGTCTTCAATCTCACCTCTGAAATTCTTTATCAACCCTTGTATTGGCCAAGCAGCAGCATCACCAAGTGCACATATGGTATTTCCTTCAATTTGCTTTGTCAGAGCTAAAATTTGATCTATTTCATGCAATTCCGCATCCCCTTTCACAAGCCTTTTCATAATCCTATATAACCACCCCGTTCCCTCTCTGCATGGAGTGCATTGACCACAAGATTCATGCATATAAAAATAAGAAAGATTGGCAATCGCCTCTATAATATCAGTGCTTTTGTTCATCACTATAACTCCCGCAGTCCCAAGCGCAGAACCAACAGCTTTTAAGCTATCAAAATCCATTAAAACATCATCACACACATCTTTAGGAATAAGAGGTACGGACGAACCACCAGGAATCACAGCCAAAAGATTATCCCATCCACCCATCACACCTCCTGCATGCTTCTCAATTAATTCCCGCAATGGAATGGACATCGACTCTTCGACATTGCAAGGCTTATTAACATGCCCAGATATACAAAAAACTTTTGTCCCAGAGTTGCCAGACCTACCAATTGACGAAAACCATTCAGCACCCCTTTTCAATATTTCAGGAACAACCGCTATTGTCTCAACATTATTAACGGTGGTAGGACAACCCCATGCACCAAAAACAGCAGGGAATGCAGGGGGCTTTAACCTTGGCATCCCCCTTCTTCCTTCTAAACTATTGAGCAATGCCGTCTCTTCTCCGCAGATATACGCCCCTGCCCCCCTATGGATATAAACATCAAAATCAAAATCCGTGCCTTGTATGTTTTTGCCTAAAAATCCTGCTTTATATGCTTCATCTATGGCATTTTGAAGCACTATAGACTCTGAATAATATTCTCCTCTTATGTATATATAAGCAGCTTTAGCTCTTATGGCATAACCTGCTAAAACAGCTCCTTCAATAATTCTGTGTGGCTCATGTCTTATGATGTCCCTATCTTTGCATGTCCCAGGCTCACTTTCATCCGCATTGATCACCAAAAACGAAGGCTTGCCATCCTTGCTTTCTTTTGGCATAAAAGACCATTTCATGCCAGCAGAAAAGCCCGCCCCGCCCCGGCCTCTCAATCCAGAACTTTTCACCTCTTCGATAACCTCTGATTGCTCTTTTGTTAAATATACAGAAAAATCTTTCCAAATCCCCCTGCCCATCGAAGAGGAGATATCAACAGGCATATTGCCATCAAGATTGGTGAAAATTTTATCTTCTTTCTTTAACATAACACGATATATTACGACATTTGCTCGATATTAAGCAGTTTACTCCTAAAAAGCAAGGCGTATATCACGAAGAAAATTATACACACCAACAACTGATATGATCTCATAATATCTGTCTATATCTCGTCTACATCACCACATGTAGAGTTGTCAGATGGAGCTTGCTCCTGCTCAACAAAACCGTTCCTTTCAGAGCCCCTATTCTCCATTCCATCCATCAATTTCTTCACCTTATCTAAAAGGAGCGATGTCGGCTAAACCAGAATGCTATCTTACCTACTTCGCATCGATGATAAATGGACCATGGTATATATTGTTATAGTACATATTAAAATTATAGTACACATTATCATACCAAAGGTTAAACAGTGCGTGCATCATAAGCTGATCGATCACCTGAGCGTCTAATGTAGTGCACACTTGATAAAGCCACTCTCCACAACCTTCGCCAAAACTATCAATGTCAGAGCACATTTTTTGTCCTATTACCAGTTATACAAGTCTGCAGCATAAATAATCTTAAAAAACATATACCTTTATCAATAATTAATAAAAATAATATTCATTTACATAATTTTCATTTCATACACCCTCGAGATCAAGTACTCTAGATGCTCTTTTATATGAGAAGATGTTAGTGTGATTCTTAACGCAGACATCCCAACTGGAGCCGTTGGAGGCCTGATTGCAGAAACTGCCACACCGCTTCTCAAAAGCGTTTCTTTCATCTCAAGCACCACTTTTTCATCACCAATGATCACTGGAATGATCTGAGAGCTACTCACTCCTATTTCTAAACCTATCTCCATCAGAGATTTTCTCAAATATTCCGCCAGTAACAATATCTTCTCTCGCTCTCTTGTTAAGGATGGAATCATTTGCCATGCTTGCCTTGCCGCCCCTATAATTATAGGAGAGGGGGCTGTGGAATATATAAAGCCTGGAGATTTATTAATTAGATATTCCCGCATCACATCGCTGCAAGCGATATAAGCCCCTTGACATCCCAAAGCTTTGCTAAACGTTCCCATAATCAAATGCTCAACATCACAAAAATCCACGTCAGTTGACAAGCCATACCCATTCTCACCAAACATCCCAGTCGCATGCGCCTCATCTAAATATAAAAACGCGTTATGTTTTTTGGCAAGATCCTTGATTTCATATATTGGCAAAACATCGCCATCCATGCTAAAAACCGTCTCTGCAACTATAAACTTCTGTCTGTTTGGATCACTTTTTTTGAGCAACTCTTCTAAATGCTGCATATCGTTATGTCTATACCGCAACATCTCAGGATTCGATAAAAACACTGCTTGATATAAACTGGAATGATTATGCCTATCAAAAAACACCAATGGTCTTTCTTTGAGCACAGATTTATCAAGCAAGGTAGATAAAACACTAACATTTGCCTGAAACCCTGAAGAAAAAATCAACGCAGCTTCAGTTTTTTTATCTTTTGCTATTTGCCCCTCAAAGTCCTCAAACATCTCATTATTTCCAGATAATAATCGCGCACCAGTGCTTCCAACTCCATATTTTTCTCCAGCTTCATAAGCTGCCTTTAACACCAACGGATGCTTGCTTAACTGCAAATAATCATTCGAAGAAAAATCTAATCCATCCGTAACTTCATCACGAAATAACTTGCGATACCTATTCGTTTCTTTTAAAGAAAGACAATACTGTTTATAATAACTTTCCATATTAATAATTGATTTATGACTAAAAGAAATTGGAGTTTAAACCAAGCCAGAAAGATTTTTTCTTTACCATTTAATGACCTAATATACAAAGCACAAACTATACATAGACGAAACTTTCGTAAAAATGAAATACAAATCAGCACTCTTTTGAGCATCAAAACAGGCAAATGTCCAGAGGATTGTAAATACTGCCCTCAATCTGCACATTACAACACTGAACTGGAATCGCAAAAATTAATGCTGGTTGAGGAAGTTTTAAATGCCGCGAAAAAAGCAAAAGCCATGAATAGCTCAAGATTTTGTATTGGAGCTGCG
The DNA here is from genome assembly GCA_965655955.1 of Candidatus Midichloriaceae bacterium. GTDB lineage: Bacteria > Pseudomonadota > Alphaproteobacteria > Rickettsiales > Midichloriaceae > CBFHIH01. Next base: position 34,476 of record CBFHIH010000002.1, read on the forward strand.
TGGCGAGGGCTGCATGGCAGAGATCTACCGATTGTTTGCAAAATGATTACAGAAATTAAAAAACTTGATCTAGAAGTCTGTGGTACTTTTGGCTTACTCAGCCAAGAACAGGCTATGACACTTAAGCAAGCAGGATTGGATTTTTATAATCACAATATTGATACATCAGAGGAATTTTATAAAAATATTGTCGCAACAAGAAATTTTGAAGATAGACTGAAAACTATACAAAACGTCAGAAATGGGGGCATCAAGGTGTGCGCAGGAGGAATTTTAGGCATGGGCGAAACAAATGATGACAGGATCAAAATGCTGTTAATTCTTGCAAACCTGGATCCTGCACCTGAATCAGTTCCGATAAACAAGTTAATTAAAATACCCGGCACTCCTCTTGAGAATGAGAAAGAGGTGGATTTCTTCGATTTTGTACGCACAATTGCGCTGGCAAGAATCATGATGCCAGCATCATATGTAAGATTATCCGCAGGCAGAGAGCAAATGTCTGAGGTGCTGCAAGCTTTGTGCTTTTTTGCCGGAGCTAATTCTATTTTTTATGGAGAGAAGCTGCTCACTGCTGACAATCCTGCACCAGAAAAAGACAAAATGTTGTTTGAGAAATTAGGATTGAAAAGACTACAAAAAAAGTAGTTGCAATTTATTATTGAGAATGATAATGATAATCATTCTCAATAATAAATTAAGGTAGATTATGCCTCAAGAACAAAGTAAAACTTATCAAAGCCTTATAAGTGGCATTACACCACTAATATCAGAAGGTGCCGCCATAGCAGCAGAAACAGTATCTACATCCTATGGAGCTAGTAATGCTACAGCAAGTATTATACACGAGTTCGTCGAACATACCTCAAACATAGCAATGAATGCAACAAGCAACAATTCTTGGAGTCAATTTGTTGCTGACGTAACTTGCTCAACGGTAATAAAATCGGTAATAGACAAGATGTATCCCAATGGTCATCACAGCGCACTGACATGCATAAAAGTTGCAGCTTCATTCTCCATAAAGTACTTTGAAATTTGCGAGTTTAGTAAAAACGCATCTGATACTGAAACTGATACTGAAATTTATCCAAATTTTTATTGTGAGTTAGATCTCTGTTGCTCCCTAGATCCATGCTTGAACCATCATTCAATCAGCAATGCAGAAGAAAAACCAAATTTATAACCAACCCTTTTTCTTGAAAAAGATATAAGGAATGATTCCTGAAACTATGATGCCAACAATAGACAATGGATATCCCAGCGACCAAGATAGTTCCGGCATGTGCTGAAAATTCATACCGTATATGCTAGCTATCAAGGTTGGTGGCATAAAAACAGCTGCAGCAACCGTAAAAACTTTGATGATCATGTTTTGCTCAACTGATATCATACCCAGTGTTGCATCAAGCAAAAAACTATTCCTCTGCGACAAGGAGTTTGCATATTCTGTAAGAGAATTTATTTCTCTTGAAATGTGCTTAATCCTCAGCCTAGATTCTTTCTTGGACATATATTTGGCATCATCTATCTGACTGAAATATATCATCATTCTATTTATACTAACCAAACTTTCTATGCTCTTTGATAATATGTTTCCTATGTTACCAATCTGCCGTATTATGTCATTGTAAAAATTCGACGCATGCTTTTTCTTATCTATCTGCTTCTCAAACACCAACTTCAGCAGTGAATCAATCTCATTTCCCGTCTCCTCTAAAATATCAGCACAACTATTCACTATAAACTCCACTAAAATGGTGAGTATATATTCAGGAGAATAATTTCTTTTTTTATTTCTCAAAAGCCAGGAATTCAGATAGTCTACAGATTTGAATTTATCATACCTAGTCGTAATAAGACTTTTTTCAGTCAATATGAATGTAATGGCTGTACTGTCAGGATAATCTTCACTTGCTTTGTCAACTACAGTGATGGTCATATAATTCACGCCATTTTCAAGATAAAAAGGGCTTATAACCTCAAATTTATCCATCTCTTCTTCTGTTGGCGCTTCAATATTTAATGCTCTTTCGATATACTTCTCTTCACTGGGCTCAGGATCTATAAGATCAATCCAAATACTATCATTAGGCAAAGCATCCGTAACACTCACCTCTCTTCTTCCCACTCCAGAATGACTATCTTTATAAAGAACAATGATCATCAGCGATTGCCTGTTTAGATATTGGTAAAATCAATTATATCATAATACCTCTAAGCGACGTATAAAGCAAGATTTTTACAGCTCATGATTTTTCATTTTATGCTGATATACTTATTGATTTATATATCTTGGATGTGATAAGATAGAGTAAACTTTTAAGAGTGTTTAACATGAAGCTCGCTAAAATTTGTTTCTTTTTTGTCTTTTTGTCTTTTTGTGTAGCGCCTTTATCTCTTGTGGCAGATGATAATGGTGGAAGCAGTACACAAAATTCGGATGGAGGAGACGGCAAAGGTAACTCACTTGACACAGCCAGTGAAGGGGTCACCTGTGTGATTTGTAAAATTATAAAATTGATACAAGGTCCTTCTGGTAAAACTATAGCAATACTTGTTGTCATATCTCTTGCTATAGGTCTGTTCCTTGGAAAAATAACTTGGGGCGTTGCCATAGCGGTTTCGGTTGGCATGGGCGTGTTATTTGGAGCCAACACACTTGTGGGCTATGTCAGTGGAACAGAAGGAGATCCTTGTAAAACTTGTAAGGATGGCAGCTGATAATATCAACAATGGCATAACAACACCCGTTCTTTTGCCATTGCTCTTTGTTTCCTCTATAATCTGAAAAATTGCTCCTTGAAGATTCTTTCCTTCAGATCCTCTTCTTGATCAAACAGTATGTTTTTCGCTAAACTAAAGTCTTGATGTAGCTCAACTATTTTAATGTTTCTTATTTCACAAGAATCTGCAACAACACTGACAGCTCTTTTCTTTGGCTCAAGAATTTCAAATCTCACTTTGCTATGATTTGGTATCAATGCCCCCTCCCATCTTCTTGGTCTAAAAGGACTGATTGGCGTTAAAGCTAAAACATTTGCGTCAAGCGGAATGATTGGACCTCTTGCAGCAAAATTATATGCGGTGCTTCCAGCAGGCGTGGCGACCAATATCCCATCAGCATACAAAGCATCCATCCTAACAATTTCATCCAAAATTATCTTGATCTTCGCAATTTGATTGCTTTCTCTTAAAAGAGAAATCTCGTTAAACGCAAATACATTAAAGGACTTGTTATCTTGATCTATTGCATGCATTTTTAGGCGATATAGCGGAAAACTTGTAACATTTGATAACTTATTCAACAAATTCTCTGAAGGATTATATTTATTCAATAAAAATCCTATAGAGCCTGCATTAATGCCATATATATCAATTTTATGATCTTTGGTTAAATGCAAGGTTTTTAACATATGACCGTCGCCTCCAACCGCTATTAATATATCGCATTCTTCAATACCATCTTCTTCAAGTTCTTTTATTCCATATCTCCTTTCTATCTCTTGAATAATTTTTAGCGCCTTTTCTGATTTTTTGTTATAATGGTAACAAATTTTCTTATTTTTCATTTGAATAAAGCGTTTTTGTTAATTTAGGAATCATTATAAAATATGAACAAGAAAAAGTATATTTTTACTCAAAATGATATTGATGCTTGGGAACATGAAATTAAGTCTATCATAAAAACAAGCCACGATAATGAAATATATCCAACCTCTAACAAACAGAAACTCCCTCTGCAAAAAACTTTACCCACCTTCCCCCCATCAAAACCAGAAATAAAACCTAGTCAAAACATCACCCATGATCTCTCGTTAGATTCACATAATAAGATAAATCATAACACTCTAAAAAAGATTAAAAAAAATATCTATCCAATTGATGTATCAATTGACCTTCATGGATATGGATTTGATGACGCCTATATAAAAATAATGAATACACTAAGCCTTGCAATCACAAATAAACATAGATTAATCTTGGTCATCACAGGCAAAGGAACAAGATCAAAATCCAAAACCACATTAAAGAATAGCTTTATAAAATTTTTAAACTCCAGCATTTTTAAAGCAAATATCTTATACATAACACATGCTCACAATATACATGGTGGAGAAGGCGCATTTTACCTTTTTTTAAAAAAATGAATATATTAATCACCAGACAACACAACTTGGCATATGAAACAAAGCAACGAATTGATGCACTAAGTTGTAATTCTTTGATATTACCTATGTTAAAGATAGAACAGCGCCCATTAAACATCCCAAACAAAAAATATGACGCTATAATTTTCACCAGCCAAAATGCTATCTTCACCATTCATCACAATCGGTGGATGAAAAATCTTTGCATTTATACTATCGGACAAAAAAATAAAGAGAGGTTGCTGCACCTTGGATGCAAAAATGTCAAAGCCAGTAACTTAGATGCAAAAACTCTATCAAAAATAATAGCAAATGAGCAACAACCCCATTCCAAAATATTGTATTGCCATGGCAATTATATTTCTTTTGACATTGCATCACAGCTCATAGAGATGAATGTAATAGTAAATAGCGTAGAAGTCTATAAAACTGAGTATCTTCAGCAACTTACAAAAAATCAGATAGATTATATGGCAAGATCAGACGTAATATTGTCATATTCAAAAAATACCACCAAAAACCTTTTTTCTCTTATAAAAAAACATGAAATAGATTGCAGTCATAAAACCTTGATTTGCATATCCACATCCTGTCAAGGCACAATCCCTCAAGACATCACCTGGAAATTAATAAAAATAGCCGACCAACCAAATGAATATTCTGTTATCAGATGTGTAAAAGAACATATCGCATCCTTAAAATGCCGACAACCTAGTTTAAACATGTAAAAGACCATTGCATAATGACTCTTTTTTGCAATTTGGGCGTCAGAGTAAAAACTGCGATCCTCATTTATCACGATAAACTCCCGTTCTTGTTTTTACCCTTTCTACAAATTTCTAATTATGCAACAGTCTTTGTAATTACTGATTGATGAGAAAAGTAATTAATGCTAAAAAACAATGAATGAAAATTTTATCATCATGAATATAAAGGTTGATTTTGCAAAAATGTTATCCAATGGCGTGATAATGGATGTCATGAATGAAGAGCAAGCAAAGATAGCAGAAGATGCAGGCGCAGCTGCTGTTATGGCTCTTGAAAGAATACCCGCAATCATCAAAAGAGAAGGAGGGATAGCACGAGCAAGCGACCCTGAAATGATAGCTAAGATACAAAGCAGTGTATCAATACCCGTTATGGCAAAATGCAGAATAGGACATATATCTGAAGCAAAAATCTTAGAAGCACTCGAGGTGGATTGTATAGATGAAAGCGAAGTATTAACCACCGCGGATACTGAAAATTACCTTAATAAAGAAAATTTTAAAATACCGTTTGTCTGTGGCTGCAAAAATTTAGGAGAAGCTCTAAGAAGAATAGCAGAAGGTGCTGCATTGATAAGATGCAAAGGAGATGCTGGCACAGGCAACATAGCTGAAGCAGTGCGGCACTTAAGGGCTGTCAAAGAAGAAATAGAATCATTAAAAGGAATGTCAAACATTATGCTTAAGAAGCAAGCATTTGAGATGAATGTTCCAGTGTTACTTTTATTAGAAGTGCAAGAAAAACAGAAGCTATCAGTGCCATTTTTTGCCGCTGGAGGAGTTGCAACACCTGCAGATGCGGCTCTATGCATGGAGCTTGGTGCAGAATCTGTGTTTGTTGGCAGTGGCATATTTCTCAGCGAAAATCCCACAAAAAGAGCAAAATCTATAGTACAAGCTGTGCATTATTGGGAAGATAACAAGAAGCTCCTTGAAATCTCAAGGGATCTAGGAGTGGGAATGAGGTGAAGAAAATTGGTGTTTTTTGCTATCAAGGAGATTCTTCATCTCACCTAAATGCCTTGAAAAACCTTGGATTTCAGCCTTATAAGCTGCTTTATAATTCTGATTTTTCTGATCTAGATGGCATCATCCTTCCAGGGGGAGAAAGCTCTGTGCAATACAAACACATCACTGAAAGTGGGCTAGACATCAAAATCAAACAATATGCAAACAATAAAACTAAAATCATTTTTGGCACGTGTGCAGGAGCAATTTTGCTCTCAACACATAAATCAAATAAAGTTTCAGGCTTGGGGTTAATAGATATAGATATAACAAGAAACTTCTATGGCAAACAGATAGAAAGCGGATATTTTAGCATAGATGGAAGAAAAGAAGCTTTTATAAGAGCGCCAGAAATAAAAACATTATCCAACAAAATCACAATATTGCTATCCTTTCAAAATCATCCAGTATTAGTCAAACAAAATAATATCTTTGCAACCTCTTTTCATCCCGAATTAGGAACATTTGATAAAAATAATGTTATCTATAAAGCATTCCATAGTCTTTTATAACTATAGTAAAAAGAATATGTTTCTCATGCTGAATTTATTACGAATGTCACACCACCTTGTAAATTGTGAATCTTAGGAAATTTTTTGATATGAATTTCAATGTTATTTACTTGTAAATCATTCACCTCTTTCTTAACAATTCCCATAACCTCACTTCCTAATCGCTCTATGGTGTTAAAAATTTTATCGTTATAAAAGCTGATTTTTTCACATAGCAAATCGTAACATAAACTATGACTTAAATCATCTGTATATACACTTTTTGGCATAGAATCATAAGAGATCTTAATGGTAATATATATCTTTTGTGTAGTTTGCCTCTCAAACTGATGTACGCCTATAAACAGATTCAGTTCATAATCTTCAATACACAAAATTGCTGGTATATAACTTTGTTTATTTGGCATTTGGCTTAATGATTTTTACAAAACTAAACGAGTTTTCTGCACTTTTTCTTTTCATAAAAATTTCATCCCCCTTTTTAACAACAGACCCTATCACTATCCCATATGGCGCAATCTCTTGAACACCCGCAGTAATAACAAGCTCTCCATCCTCTATATTATGTTTGTCCTCATCTGACAAATATAACAAATCAAAAAGTTTATTCTGAGGATTGAATTTAGCTATAGCGTGTATTTCTTCTTTAAAAAAAGTAACAGGAATTTTAAATGAATAATTATCATAGCGTTCCAAGATATAAAAAGGTGCATAATTCCCTATAATTCTACCAACCAGCGACATTGCAGAATCAAACACTAGATACCCATCCTTAATATCTTTATCATTCCCCACATCTAATACATAACGCTTATCAAAACCATCATTAGATTGCAACATCACCTTCGCTAATATCTCTTCGTAGCGGTTGTTTATACTGCTCTTATAAAATTTCTTAAGTTCAATATTTTCCTTTTCTAAATAAGCAAGTTGAGACACTTTGCTCTGAAGAATATTATTCTCTTCAGCTATTTCTGCGCTTTTTGTAATTGCATTGAAGTAAAGAACTGCCTTTTCACAACCTTGATTTAACAATGACATTGGTTGCGATATAATGGAAAAAGCGTAATAAATATTTCTTTCTATAAACACCTTAACATTATTAAATGGAACAAAATTAAGAGAAATTACTAATATGAAAAGAAAGGATGGCAACAATATCGGTATTTTTTTCTTGTAAAACCCTATGGCATTCTTATAAGACAATCCTTTGTTATTTCGCGCTCTGCTGTTGATCATCGCTTATAATACTAGCTTTTAGAATTTGAAAATCTTCATCTGCGTGATAAGAAGATCTCGTAAACACACTAGAAGCAACCATTTTGAACCCCTTAGCCTGAGCCATTGTTTTATAGTAATTAAATTGCTCTGGCGTTACATACCTCTTGACAACCGCATGTTTTAGGGTTGGCTGCAAATATTGCCCTATTGTAACAAAATCCACCCTTGCTGCGCGCAAATCGTCCATCAGCTGCAGCACTTCTTCATCTGTTTCTCCTAAACCAACCATTAGACCAGATTTAGTGAATATTCTTGAGTCTAAAGATTTAACACTATTTAACAAATTTAAAGAATGAAAATACCTAGCCCCTGGTCTTATTTTATTATAAAGCGATGGAACTGTTTCTATGTTATGGTTAAATACATCAGGCGCAGCATTCACAATTACTTCGAAGGCATTTCCTTTACGTAAAAAATCAGGCGTTAAAACCTCAATGGTGCTAGAAGGTGCATGTTGCTTAATGGACAAGATGCACCTTGCAAAATGCCCTGCTCCACCATCATCTAGATCGTCTCTATCTACTGATGTGAGCACAACATGCTTTAGATTTAATTCTTTGACTGCCAAGGCTATTTTTTCAGGCTCGTGAGGATCTAATTTATCAGGCAACCCTGTTTTAACATTACAAAATCTACATGATCTGGTACAGGTGCTACCCAGAATCATAAAGGTCGCATGTTTTTTATTCCAACATTCCCCTATATTTGGACAGGCCGCTTCTTCACAAACTGTGTTGAGACCTTTTAATTTAACTATAGAGCTTGTTTCATCAAAAACATTACCCACCGGTGCTTTAACTTTGAGCCAATCAGGCTTTTTCAAAATATCATTCATAAACAGAATTAAATCTTATCTTTACATTCTTTGTTTACAACTAAGGTTATGCAAGCATCTGACCATATATTTATTGCTGTTTCTAACATATCCAACAACGTATAGAAAGGCAAAATAACTCCCATTAGATATATAGGCACATTCATTGCTGCTAAATATGCCGATGCCATAAAATAACATCCCATTGGCACACTTGCGTTGCCAATTGCCGCTATTGTTGCAAGAAATATCCATATTATATTATCCGAAAGAGAAAAAAATGCGCCATTACTCTCTGCAACAAATAGAACTGTTATATATATGAAAGCTGCACATGCATTCATGTTTATGGTTGAGCACAGAGGCACGGTCAAGGAAGATAGATTTTTCGGCACTTTTAATCGATTCTCTATGCAATGCAAAGTGGTTGGCATGGTGGCCGCTGAACTTTTTGAAAAAAAAGCGGTTATCAATGCAGGCAACATGCCCTTTAATGAACTTATTATAGGAATATCTTTGATTTTTAAAAAGATAGGTAAGATCACCACGCTTTGTAAAATATTCGCTACTAAAATTGTTGCCATATAAAGAAAGATACTGCTTGATATAGAGCCAGACTTAATGTCTTTAACAAAAAGAACCATAAAAGCCCAAAGTATAAATGGTAAAAATTGTAAGATGGGCTTCACTATTGCCATAAAGAGAGCAAACAAAGAAGATAATAGATTGTTGATGT
>CBFHIH010000003.1:0-43652 GCA_965655955.1 Candidatus Midichloriaceae bacterium
TGAAGATTATTAAGTATGATAAGTTATCTTGGTTTAATGATGCAGTGAAAATGGATGAAGGGAATAGGTTTTGCTTTTGTGAGGATTATGAGAAATCATCATGGCTCTTGTTTCAACAAGCAGTGAAGAGGCAATATAGATTTATGGAGCATCGTGGGATTTGAAAACGGGAAGAGGAATATAACGAACCTACTTGATGACAGAGTATTTTGGTAGTCTTAAAAGTTTATGAGGAAAAATTTTGAATTTTATTATATAAAGAATAAAAAATATTTTGAGGAGCATGACTAAAAAGAGTTTGTTTATTAAAACATATGGCTGTCAGATGAATGTTTATGACTCTGAAAAAATGGAGACATTGTTGAAGCCTCATGGATTTGAAATTTCTGACAAGCAGCTAGATGCGGACTTAGTGATTTTAAACACTTGTCATATACGCGAGAAAGCAGCTGAGAAGGTATATTCTGAACTTGGAAAAATTCCCAAGAATAATCAAACGGTTGTTGTTGCTGGTTGCGTTGCTCAAGCAGAAGGGGAAGAGATATTTAAAAGAGCAAAGAATGTTGATATAGTTGTTGGTCCGCAGTCATATCACAACTTACCAAAGCTGCTTGAGGAATTAAAGCGTAGCAAGAAGTGGGTGATGGATCTGGATTTTGATGAAACAAGAAAATTTGATGATATAAATCTGCCTGATAAATTTGAGCATTCAGCGTTTTTGACTGTGCAGGAGGGGTGCGACAAATTTTGTCATTTTTGTTGTGTGCCATATACCAGAGGAAAGGAATATTCAAGAAAGGTGTCAGACATATATAGAGAAGGGTTGTTTATGGCTTCAAAAGGTGTCAGGGAAATCACGTTGCTTGGGCAAAATGTTAGTGCATTTTCTGGCAAATGTGATCAAGAAAAAAGCTACACTTTAGCGCAAATGATAAGAAAAATTGCATTGATACCAGGAGTTGAAAGGATTAGATATGTCACATCCCACCCAAAAGACATGACAGATGAAGAGCTTTTTGAGGTGCATGGTGATGAGAAGAAGTTAATGCCTTATTTACATCTTCCAATACAGTCTGGTTCTGACAGAGTTTTAAAAGCGATGAACAGGGGCCATACAGCAGATTTTTATTTAAAAATCATAGAGAGATTTAGAAAACATAGAAAAGATATAGCGTTTTCTTCAGATTTTATAGTTGGGTATCCAGGAGAAACAGAAGATGATTTTCAAAGAACAATGGAGGTGGTTGCAGAAGTTGGCTATACGCAAAGTTTTTCGTTCAAGTATAGCCCAAGACCTGGCACTCCTGCTGCTGTTGCGGAAGATCAGGTTCCAGAAGAAATTAAGGATGATAGGTTGCAAAGATTGCAGAAGTTGCTTCATGAGCAGCAGCTGATTTTCAATAAGAAAATGGTTGGCAAGAATATGAAAATACTTGTTAATAAACCAGGGAAATATCCAAATCAGTTAATTGGTAAATCTCCATATTTACAATCAGTGGTGATTGAGGGAAATGAGGCTGATATAGGCCAATTCATCAATGTGAAAATTCTTGATGCGAATATTAATAGTTTAAATGCAGTGCGTGTATAAAAAGCTTGTTACAATATTGTGTTTTTGTGTTTTTATCTCTTCATTTCTTGCAGCAGGTGAGCAAAAGAACGTCAAATTTAAAGCAGTTGCAGATTGGCGAGCTATTAATATTAAAGGGAAGGGAGGAAATTTTTTAGATACAAACTTGTTGCTTGATTTTAACATCAGTAAAAAAGATATCAATAACCTTACTCATGGAGTGTGGGTGAAGATTCCTCCGCTGAATTCAGCATATAAAATTGGAAGGTTTGTTAAAGCAGAGGGGATATTTTACTTGAAAGGAGGTTTTGGTAGAGTGGAGTTGGGTTCTTTCCCAGGTGTGAATAATAACATGCAGATCAATGCGCTTAATTTCTCAAAAGGTGGTGGAATAGCTAAGAGAGAATTTCAATATTATGAAGGATATCAGGGTGACTCAGCTTTGAAAGCACCAAATTTTCTTAGTAATGCGCATCACAGGGAAGACGTCAAAATAAATTATTATTCGCAATTTTCGAAAAATATTCGATTTGGCATCAGCTATCTGCCAAACTTGCGTTATGGGAAGGCCGTGTTTCAAAAATATCCCAGATATAAAAATGTGATATCTGGTTCTTTGGAATACTTAAAATATTTTGATACAGTGGGCTTTAGATACGCTCTGTCTTTGGAGCATGCCAAATCTAGTTACTTTAATAACTTCAAGGGGGTTAATAACGGAATAAAGGTAGAATATTTAAATTGGGGATTGGCATCATCTTATGGCAAAAATTATAATTTTCCTGTGCATATAGAAGGTAAGCAAAAAGTAAGTAACATTCATTTTTGGACATTAGGGATAAGCTGGAAGCAGGGGCCAATAGGAATCAGTGTTGTGAATTTCACTAGTCGCGATAGAAAACATAATGGTACATTTAGATCTAACGTTGTTGGCGTTGAATATAAGCTGAAGCAAAATGTTGCGGTTTATGCTGAACATTTATCTTCAAAAGAGTGTCAGGCAAGGTCACCACAAAATCTCAAAAACAAGGTATACCTACTGGGTTTAAAGATGGATTTAATGCTTATCAATCGATCTTTTTAATAGGTGTTATTCTGTTATTAAGCGTTAACAGAAACATTGTTGAAAAAATCTGCGGGAATATATCGAAAGCTTTGGTCATAACAATAACTAACTAAAAGTTAAGGTAAATCACTGTGAATGATTTTTCCGCATTCTCTCGTGAAATTTATTGTTGATGATCCTAATTTTATTACAGGTCCCGGTGCATTTCCATGATGATAAGTATAATAAATGTAAGATTCAGACAAAGAGACAAGAGACAATTTTTTATATACTACCCCAACAAAGTTGTTAAACGTATTAGCTGTATTAAAGAAGCGGTATGTTGTCAAGTGTATGAAGTAGGATGAATTTATTTTTATTACGTTAAATATTGTTAATATCAAAACGAAAATTGGACATTCGGAAAATGATATATAGATTGGGTATAGTACATCAAACAAACCTAGAGTTATTGTGAGAATTGACAAAGAGCTACATAAAAAACTTAGTAGTGTTTTGCGTATATTATCTGTGGAAATGGTTGAAAATGCAAATTCTGGTCATCCAGGAATGCCAATGGGATTTGCAGATGTTGCCACAGTATTATATCAGCATTTTTTAAAATTTAATCCAAATAATCCGACATGGGGCAATAGAGACAGGTTCATTCTGTCTGCTGGGCATGGTTCTGCGTTATTGTATTCGTTATTATATCTAACGGGGCATAAGAATTACTCATTAGATGATTTGAAAAATTTTAGGAAATTGCATTCAATCACAGCTGGGCATCCTGAATATAATCCTGATCTTGGTGTTGAAATCACCACTGGTCCTTTAGGACAAGGATTAGCAAATGGAGTTGGTATGGCAATATCTCAAAAAATGATGAATGCAAAAATTGGCACAGCTTGCGATCATAAGATTTATGTGGTTGTGGGTGATGGTTGCTTGATGGAAGGAATAAGTCATGAAGCAATGTCATTGGCTGGTCACTTAGGGTTGGATAATATAGTGGTGTTATTTGATAGTAATAAGATATCAATAGATGGTAAAGTATCTATTGCAAACTCTGAAATGACCCTTTCAAGAGTTTCCTCATATAATTGGGACGTCTTGTCTGTTGATGGGCATGATCCAGATGCAATATATCATTCATTGAAAGCATCAAGAGTTAACACAAGGCCTTTATTTATAGAGTATAGGACCAAGATTGGTTATGGCTCTCCTAAATATGAAGATTCTCATGAATCTCACGGCAAAAGTTTAGGGGATGACGAGATAAAAGCTATTCGTCAAAAGTTAAACTTAGAGGGCAAGAGATTTGATGTGCCAGAGGAAATTTTAAAAGAGTGGCGAAGTGTTTATTTGAGAAACATAGAGGAATATGAAATTTGGAATCGTGAAAATAAATCTCAATATGATAAATTGATTTCAGATATTAAAAACTTGGACAAAGTGTCAGATGTAATCAAGAGCTTTAAGTCTAAATCAATTGATCATCCTGTGGTAGAAGCAAGTAGGCAGAGTTCTAAGAGAGTTCTATCTGTTTTATATGATTGTAATGAGTTGATTATTGGGGGGTCTGCTGATTTATCTGAATCCAATGGCGTGAAGATTGCCAATCACCAATCTCTGAGAAGCGAAGACTTTAATGGTAACTATATACATTATGGTATTAGGGAGCATGCTATGGTTGCTGTTATGAATGGATTGAAAGCTCATGGTGGATGGAGCGTTTATGGTGGTACTTTTTTAGTGTTTGCTGATTACTGTCGGCCTGCGATAAGGCTTGCAGCACTCATGAAGTTACCAATTGTTTTGGTTTTCACTCATGATTCCATAGGTGTTGGCGAAGATGGTCCAACTCATCAGCCAATTGAGCATTTATCTTCTCTTAGGATTATTCCAAATTTATTGGTTTTTAGGCCTGCTGATGCAATAGAGGTTGCTGAGTCATGGGAGATAGCTTTGAAGCAAACAGAGACGCCATCTGTTTTATGTCTGAGTAGACAAAAGTTACAGCCAGTTAGAAGTAATGCTTTTGAATTAGATGTGGTGCATAATTTATCTTCTTACGGTGCTTACATATTATATAAATCGCCGTCACAATTTTTAGTAACTATTTTTGCCACAGGGTCAGAGGTTTCCGTAGCTCTTAACGCAGCGAAATTACTAGAAGTGCAAGGCATAGGGGCTGTGGTTGTTTCTGTTATATGTCAGGAGTTGTTTTGGCAACAGAGTATGGAATATCAAATGTCTATATTATGTAATAAGTCATTAAAAGTTGCTGTAGAGGCAGGTGTCCAAAATTCTTGGGATAGGTTTATTGGTCCGCATGGCATGTTTTTTGGTGTTGAGAGTTATGGCGAGTCTGCTCCTGGCGATGATTTGTATGAAAAATATGAGCTGACAGCTGAAAAAGTCTCAGCTAAGATAATTCAGGTTATAAATCCTTCAAAAACACAATGAAGACAAAGCCAAGTTTTGAGTTAGAGGAAAAGTTTGGTGGTTGTGTAGTGGGGATTGACGAGGCAGGAAGGGGTGCCTTAGCTGGTCCAATAGTCGTTGCTGCAGCTATTATAAATAGAAATCTTGATGTTAGTGACATTAACGATTCAAAAAAGCTTTCTGAAAGCAAAAGAGAGAGGCTTTTTGAATACTTGATAAAAATTCTTTATTATAAGGTAGAAATTATTGATGTGGATGTTATAGAAGAGCGAAATGTGTTATATGCTACGCTATTTGGAATGAATTCTGTGATAAAAAAGATTGATATTGAGTATGATTGTGTATTAATAGACGGCAATTTCAGTCCTGATGCCCAAAACAAAAAGTTGAGACCGATTGTTAAGGGTGATTCTAAATCGCTTTCTATTGCCGCTGCTTCAATTATTGCAAAGGTGATTCGTGATAGGATTATGAGGTCTTTGTCACAAGAGTACACGTATTATTCTTGGGAAAAGAATAAGGGTTATGGAACGAAAATGCATATAGAATCCATACAACAACATGGTGTTTCGCAACATCATAGAAGAACTTTTTTGAAAAACATTCAGTTATGTTAAAAAAGATTATCGGCTATTTATCAATTTTTGCTGTAGTGGCTTTTTTGATTCTGGATATGTTGAATGTTTTAAATCAAGGGGCGCAAATTTCTAAGGTCGTGAAGATAGAAAGAGGCTGTTCTTTAAGATGTGTATCTGATGTTTTGCATGAAAATGGAGTGATAGAGAGCAAAGAGTATTTTTTCTTGTTAAGTTACTTTAAGACCATGCTCTTGAAAAGAAACCTTTTAGCTGGGGAATACATAGTGAATGTTGGTGATTCTCCAAATGAGATAATAGATAAATTATTATCTGGTGTTGTGATTTCTCATAAGATAACAATACCAGAAGGATTAAGGTTGGGGCAGATTATAGATCTGTTAACTAGTATTTCGAATTTATCAAAAGATAAAATTTCTCTAGAAGATTACAATGAAGGAGATTTGTTCCCGAGCACATACTTTTATACTGATGATATGAAAATAGTAGATGTGTTGAAAATGATGCAAAGTAAAGCTGCGGATATTTTGTCTGATCAATGGGCTCAACGAGACAAATCGATTGATGATGTTATCAAGACTCCGCGCCAAGCATTGATTTTAGCATCAATAATAGAGAAAGAATCTTTATATAAAGATGAATCTCAGGATATTGCTGCTGTCTATTTAAATAGATTAAGGAAAGGGATGAGGCTTCAGTCATGCCCCACTGTTTTTTATGCTAAATTTCTTCAAGGCAATGTTGTAAAAAGATTATGGAATAAAGATTTAAAGATAAAATCAGATTATAATACATATATCAATGTAGGTCTTCCACCAAATCCGATATGCAACCCAGGTCTTAATAGCATAAAAGCGGTCCTTCATCCAAGCAAATCAAGTCACTTATATTTTGTTGCGAAAAAAGATGGGAGGCATTTATTTGCTAAAAGTTACAGTTATCATTTGAGCAATATTCAGCAGGTGAAAAAAGGTATATGAGGGTCATTTCAGGGATTTATAAAAATCAACTACTGAAAATGCGGGGCAAGGACATAAGGCCAACAACTGCAAGAGTGAGAGAAAATGTGTTTAACTACATCTTAAGCTATTTTGATAATGAGGGAATGTATATTGAAGATGTTAAGTTTTTGGATTTATGTAGTGGAACAGGGGCGATGGGTATAGAAGCTTTATCAAGAGGTTTTAAGGAGACGTGGTTTGTAGATGAGTCTAGAGCAAGTATTAAAGTGCTTAAAGAGAATTTAGAGAGAATTGTGAAGTTAAAGAATTATTTTATCATACAAGAAGATGCTCGAAAATTTCACATCAATCGCGATATAATTTTTGATATAGTATATATTGATCCTCCTTATAATGAATTTTACCTTATACATAAGATTTTAGAAAATTTATTAGATTATATTCATGAAAATAGCTTAGTGATTCTTGAGGTTTCTAAGGGATGTTTTTTTAACAACGCCCATTATTTCACTAGAGATTCTAGATGCTACAGCGATTGCGAAATCATATTTTTAACTAAAACTTTATAATAATAAGCATATTATTCTGCATTTCAGAGCTTTCTCACCTTTTTTGCAGTCAATAAATTTTTTTGCAAAATCAGCAATTAAATTTCTTTACGAAGAGACATATTTTAGTTAATTATATATCTAATACCTTTTTTAATAACTTTTTGTTGGCTATGCAGATGGTTTTTGGCGCTGCGTGGCGCAATTTATAATAATATGAATTTATATAATGAATAGTATTCAAGCATACGGAAATGAACTTTGGGAAAAGGCGATAGTGAACTTGAAATCTGAGACTAAATCTCAAAATATTCATTTTTGGCTAGATAATTTGTCTTTTGTAAGATATTGTGATGATTCTATTGAAGTGATGGCAAAAGATGAATTTACGAGGGATTGGTTCATTAATAACTATTTTTTGAAGGTTAAAAAAGAGATATCATCTTTAGATGATAAGGCTATAAAGTTATCTATTGTCACTAGCTCTCAAGAGGTGTCAGGAGATGTTGTTGCACATAGTACTTTTAATGTTGAATTATTTTCAAGTTTAAATCCTAAAAATGATTTTGAAAATTTCGTTATCGGGCATGAGAATAAAAGGGCGTTCGAAGAAATAAAGAAGATTGCAGATACTAAATTCATTAACTCAGGGAATGTTTTTTGTCTTTATTCTAAGGTTGGGATGGGAAAGACTCATCTTATGCAATCGTTGGGAAATGAGATTATCAAAAAAGATATAAAAAAGAAATTTGGTTATTTAACCGCTGAGAAGTTTATGTATACCTTTGTTGATGCGGTTAAAAAAAATGGATTATTTGAATTTAGAAAGGCTATTTCAGATGTTGATTTATTTTTAATAGACGATATTCAGTTTATTTGTGGAAAAGAAAGCACGCAACGTGAATTTTCTTTATTATTAAACATGTTTATTGAAGCGGGAAAAACAATTGTTATAGCATCAAACACCTTGCCTAAGGATCTAGAATTAAGGGATGAAAAGATAAAGTCGCTATTGGTGTCGGCTAATCTTTTGTTTATTGAAAGACCCAAAAATGAACTGAGGTTAGAGATTCTAAGGCATTATAATGCGATGTTTGATTATGAGATTTCTCAAGAAATTTTGGAATTCTTTGCTAGCAAGATTACTAATAACGTCAGAGAGCTAGAAGCTTCATTGAAAAATTTTGTTACTTACTTAAATATGGTCAGGGGAAAGCCTTCCGTGTTAAGTGCTTCATCTTACATCAAGGAATATTTAAGAACTCATGTGGAAGTTGTGACAACCACTGCTATATTAGATGCTGTGGCTAAGTTTTATAAGATTTCTAAGGAAAGTATATTATCAAGCAGGAGAACTTCTAAGGTTGTTTTAGCAAGGCAGATTAGCGCTTTTTTGTCAAAAGAATTAACAAGTGATAGCTTGCATCTCATCGGGCAAAAAATAGGGAATAGAAATCATTCGACTGTGATATATTATATAAATAAGATAAAAATGTTGCTCAAAGATAATGCGGAATTTCAGCAAGATGTTGATTGTATAAAAAATTATGTTACACAATAAGTAACTTCTTATTAGGTTATTTGGTTCTTTGATGGGTGGTGTATTAAAATTTAAGCCTTTTATTTCTTCCAATGCATTGCTTTTATGCAGTACAGGACTCTTGATTTCTGGCTGTGGATTGGTTAATACTCTAATCTCTTTATATTTGAAATACTCAGGAGATTCAGTTTTTACAATAGGTTGGATTGCTGCGGCATATTTTGCTGGACTTTTTTTAGGGTCGTTAAAGACGTCTTTTTTGATATCACATGTAGGATTTGTGAAATCATTTTCTACTTTAGCTGCAGTGCTCGCTATTAGTGTTTTGATGCCAGGCATGAAATATAACATACCGTTGTGGTTTGTTTGTCGTTTTATTCAAGGTTTTTCATTGGCGGGGTTATATGTTGTGATAGAAAGCTGGATATTGGCATCTGCAAATGATGAAGTAAGAGGGAGATCTTTAGCTATATACATGATTGTTCTATATGGGACATATGCTTTAGGTCAGCTTGTAATCAATAGTGTTACGGTGATCAGTATAATTCCATTTTGTATTGCTTGCATCCTCATTGTTTCTTCTATCATCCCTATTTCTATTTTTCCCGTTATTCCACCTGTATTAGAAGAAAATGAGCCTACAAATATCATGAAGATCTATAAATCATGTCCTTTTGGTTTAATCGCTTGTTTTATAGCTGGGATGTTGATTTCAGCGATATTTTCTATCTTGCCTGTATATATAGAAAGTGTAGTGCAAGATTCTAGCCATATAAGCTTTGCTATGGCTCTAGTTTTTTTGTCTGGGATGTTTATACAATATCCCTTAGGTATTATTTCTGATAAGATAGGAAGAAATAGACTTTTAATTTTGCTTTGTTTAGTGTTTCTTATTTTCTTTGGTATTTTGGCTGTGGCTCAATATTATGTTAGTGTAACATTTTCTTATTTGATATGTATAATTATAATCTTGGGTGTTTTTTCGTTTTCCTTATATCCTTTGAGTATGAATATGATATGTGATAATTTAAAGACAAAAGAAATTTTAGCAGCTACAGAGGTAATATGTATTGTATATGGTTTAGGGTCTATATTTGGACCACCATATTTTGCTTTATTTATGAAATACTTTGAGAGCTTCGGATATTTAATTTCCAATCTTTCTCTTGTAATATTGCTGGGTATATTTGCCATTTTCTTAATGAAAAAAGCAACTAAGCACAAAACCATTGCAATAGGTGAAATGATTACACCTTTAATTCCGTATAATCAATTTGATATTGAAAATATTTCATCAGGGAATAATAATCAAAAAAATTAGATGTGAGTAATATGTTAAAAGAAAATGCTAAAGATTACCTAAACTCTGAGAGATTGAGAAAGGCTAATATGGATATTTTGGATTTGACTGACATTATTTATGAAAAAAGCGAATCAAAAAGTGGTGGACGCGATGTAGATGATCCAACTTTGAAGGAGATGGTAATGGGTATATTAAGGCCTGAAATAGAAGGTTGGTTAAAAAAGAATTTGGCTGGCATAGTTAAGGAAGAGGTGAAGAGAGAGATACGAAAAATAGTGCCAGATCATGATTGATTTAAGGATTTTTTTTTTCTGTTTTTTGTTAATTGGAGATAAAGCTTTCGCCGTACAGTTTTCAAAGGACTTCCTCAAAGATGCTGATTCTCTTGGTATTAGTGTAAAAAAAGTGGAAAAGCCGGTGCAAAACAAGGTTGTGGTCACGGAGAAAGATCAAGGCACTGATAATAAGAGTTCAGACAAGTCTATAAAGCCAAGCATTGGCGCTGTTGTTGCGATATCTCAAAATGCAGTCAATAAACCTGGTATTGGTCAAAAGAATGAATCTCAGGATGAAAAAGAAAGAGTGCATGACGCTAAGCAAGAAGATCTAAAGAAAATTAAAAAGGAATATGCTGCTGTAACTCAGCAAGTTGCTTCTAAACCAAAGGGTGTGAAAAAGATTGAGGAGATAGATAATGACAAAGCAAAGACTAAGATTCAGCCTACTCACAGTATGGATGAAAAGAAAAAACCAAATGTTGTTGTGGTGAAAAAAAGTGGTGAAAGCCCAAACAAGATGAGTAAAGAAAGCGCTGTTGTTAAAAATGTTCCTGATTCAAGTAATTCATTGAAGAAAGCTTCGGGAGTTTATTTTCCCGCTTTAGAGAGGAAAATTGACAACTCTAAATATGATCAAAAGTTTGCTAATAAGAGAGATCCATATTCTTACAAGTCTGATTTATACAAGGATAATAAGTCTAAAGAGAAATTGGCAAGAGAATTATTTTTTGCTGTTCAAGGTCAAGACATAGGAGCTATAAAAGGTATATTGGCGACAGGAGTGAATGTTGATGCTACAAATCTTAAAAATGGCTATACTCCTATTATGTATGCGGTTCAGAATAATTTCTTAGATTCTTTAAGGTATTTGCTTCACAAGGGAGCTAACCCAAATAAAAGTGCTAATGACGGTGTTACCCCGTTGCATCTGGCAACTTTTTCTAAAAATCTAAAAGCGGTGCGAATATTGTTAGAATTTGATGCTAATATTTTTGCTCAAGACATGAGGGGCAAAACTTTTTTTGAGTATTTGTCTCAAGAAGAAAAGAATGTTGTGATTAATGATATTTTTGAAGTAAGCCAAACTCCTGATGCTGCTTTGCTGGATTTTGTAAGGTTGGGTTCAAAATCTGGTGTGATTTTTGCTTTGGAAAATGGTGCTAGTATTAATGCTGCGAACAAAATAGGGGAAACGGCTTTGATGTTTGCAATACGTTATTATTCTTTAGATATGATCAATTATATCTTAAGCAAAGGATCTGATATAAGTAAAAAGAATGTGTATGGTATGGATGCTGCAACAATAGCGAAATTAAACAATAAAAACAAAGTATATAGTATTTTAGAGACAGTTCGCTATAAACAAGAAATTGAGGCATTTGAAGAAGAGCAGGGCGTGAAGCAGAAATAAGCTTTTTATCTTCCCTTTCCTTTTTGTTTACCCTTTTCCATGTCTTGTGCGTTAATCAATGTTACCCAAAATCCTTGATCGTTGTTTTTTGATTGATGCATTCTGGCAAATAGAAAACCTATTTTTTGCGACATAATTAATTTGGTCCAAAATCCTTTTGGTTCTGCTAAGCCAACTATCTCTTCTTTATCTTGGCCAATGCCATCGGATATTACTTCGACATTCGCATTTTGTTGATTTTCTTTCTTTAGAAATATGAAGTCATTTTTTGGCTTAGGAATATACGATTTTCTATAAGGCGAAGCATCTTCTATATCTTTCAATCTTTTTTTTATGACCTGAGAAGATCGTTTTTTATGTATAAAGACTAGCGTTATTGTCAATACAGATAAGATTAATATAGATATAAGTATTAAAGCAATCACTGGGATATCTAAAGCATAAATGTTGTTATATAATTGATTAGTACATTGTTTTGATTAAGAAGTAAAAAGTGTTTTTTCTTCATAGCAGCATTCAAAAAATCTCCTTTTTATATTATAAGTAAGTATTGAGAGATCAGTAATATTATCTATGTCTTTATTGTATAAAAAATTTGAAAAGATCTTAGCTGATTTTCCTATTAGATCTTTAGATCAGGTTGCTGTCGCAGTTTCTGGTGGAGCAGACAGCATGTGCTTGGTTTATTTATTGCGACAATTTTTCTTACAACAAGGAACGCAGATCACCGCCCTAATTGTTAATCATAATCTTAGGGAGAATTCAAAAGAGGAGGCGTTGATTGTTAAGGAGTTATTGCATAAAATAGGTATAAAGGGTGTGATACTCGAATGGGTGCATGATGGAGTAACTAGCAATATTCAAGCAAAGGCAAGAAAATTTAGATATAAACTGCTTTGCGAATATTGTCTTAACAATGAGATAAAACATTTGTTTATTGGTCATCATAAAAATGATCAAGCAGAGACCATATTGCTCAATATCATAAGGGGAACAGGGCTCGATGGTTTGAATGGTATGAGTTGTGCATCCGAAATAAATAACATCAATGTGATACGTCCATTGTTGTCTTTTGGCAAACATGAGATAAAGGAATATCTTGAAAAAAACAATATTAAATGGATAGAAGATCCTTCTAATTTAGATGAAAAATATGGGAGGGTTAAGGTTAGAAAGATAATGCATAAATTTGATGAGAAGATTTTAGACAAATTTTTACTGCTTTCGGAAAATGCTAAAAGAGCAACAGATTTCATAGATGGATTTGTAGATAGTGTTTTTGATGAGATTTGTAAAATTGGTGATTTAGGTGAAATTGTAGTGAGGAAAAGCGAATTGCTTAAGTTGGATGAAGAAATCCTATTTAGGATGTTCAATAAGATATTTAGATATGTAAATAATCAAAATTTATATCCATCTAGGTTAGATAGTCTCAAAAATTTATCTGCATGTTTAAAAAATGGCATGAATTTTGCTGCAACATCTTCAAAGGTTAGGGTTGTTGAATTTCAAGATGACGTATTATTTTTCAAAGAAAGAAAGTTTATTGAAGAAGATAAGCGGATGTCTGAAAAAGATGTGTTATGGGATGGGAGATATAAAGTTTCAGTAATGAATTTTTTTGGATCTGAGAAATTTTATATAGGAAGGTTGACTAAGATAATGTGGAGCAGATTAAAGCGTCATGTTAATTATCAAGGGTATAAAGAATTGCTTTTTTCAATGCCCGTGATTTTTAATGAAGAGAGGAGTATGGTTATATGCCCTTTTTTAGATATTTGTGTTACTGATGAAGCTTTTGATCTTCGCTTTAAGATAGAGCATATTAGATCCGGTCGGATTGTTTATTTTAAACAGTGATATATGCAGCAAAAACAGATTCAAAAAATAGCACAAAAGCTTTCTTTGACGCAAGGAATGCAGCAGTCAATTGCTATATTGGCGAAATCAACTATTGAATTGCGAGAATTGATAGAAAGTTCTGTTTTAGAAAATCCATTTTTAGAATTTGAAGGTTCATTTGATGATTCTACGGATGAGAAGGGAGATTTTACGCGTCACACAACGCAACAAGAAATAATAGAGCGGTTAACTGTTAAGGAATTGACGTTAAAAGAGCATCTTATTAGTCAAATAGGTATTGTTTTTATAGATCAAAAAGATCGGCAAATAGCATATTATCTGACTGATTTGATAGATGAAAATGGTTATTTATTCTGTGATTTTTCTGGAATAGCGAGAATGTTAAATGCAAGATTAAGCCAAATTGAAAAGGTATTAAAGCAATTGCAGACGTTTGATCCCATTGGAGTGTATGCCAGCTCTCTTGCAGAGAGTTTAGAGATACAAGCTAAGGAAAAAGAGTGGTACAACGAAAAATTTTCTATTTTATTGGCAAATTTAGATTTAGTTGCAAAGCTAGAGTTTGATAAATTATTGAGGATTTGTGATGTAAAGGAGGCGGTGCTGAAGCGAATGATGCGTAATTTAAAGTCACTAAATCCCAAGCCTGGTAAGAACTATTTTTCGCATCCTGTTGAAATGGTGATTCCCGAAATCATTGTTGCGAGTGATGTTGATGGTAATTGTGATTTATTTTACAATGATATATCTTTGCCTAGGCTTTCTATTAATGATTATGGTTGTCAACAAAGTAAAAAATTATCAAAAGAAGATAGGGAGTTTATTGCTGCATATAAAAACTCTGCAAAACAAATACTGTCTTTTATTAAGAATAGGGAGAGTATGATGTTGCGTGTTGTCAAAGAGATTGTGAGACAGCAAAAAGATTTTTTTAAGCATGGGGTTAGATATCTCAGACCCATGTTAATTAAGGATGTTGCAAAAAATATAGGTGTTCATGAAAGCACAATTAGTAGGGTTTCTAATAAATATATACAAACATCCTATGGTATTTTTCGGATTAAATCCTTTTTTTCAGGTAGTGTGAAAAGTGCCTTTACTGAGGGAGAATATTCTACGCAAGTTGTAAAAAGTAAGATGCAATCTATGATAAAAAGTGAATATGATTCACCTTCTCTTTCTGATGAAAAAATATCCTATATATTAAAAGAAAAGTTTGATATTGTGATTTCAAGGAGGGCTGTTGCAAAATATAGACAAGAATTGGGCATCCCGTCTTTATCAATGAGAAAAAGGTTGATGAGAGTGAGTGGTTGCAGTAAATAAAATATCTTATGAATTTATGTGGAATAAAAAAGAGCTAGTAGAAGGTTTAGGGGTGTCTATTGATCAAGATATACCATATATAAAGGGTGTGTCGATTGACAGTAAGAGTATAAAACAAGGAGAGATGTTTTTAGCTTTAAGGGGAGATAAATTTGATGGGCATGATTTTATTGAGGAAGCTTTAAGTAATGGCGCTGCTTTATGTGTCGTGCACAATAAGTATCTTGTAACGGAAGAGAATAAAGATAAGCTTATTCTGGTGAGCAACACGTATCAAGCCTTATTAAATCTTGCAAAGTTTCGAAGATCTTCATTTGCAGGCTCGGTAATTGCTATTACAGGGAGTGTTGGAAAAACAAATACCAAGGAGATGTTAAAATTAGCGTTATCTTCTTATGGTAAGGTTTATGCTTCGTTGGGGAATAAAAATAACCATATAGGAGTTCCGTTATCTATAATTAACATGCCCAGTGATGGAGATTTTATCATTTTAGAGTTAGGGATGAGTGGATTCAAAGAGATAGAATTTTTGTCCAAATTAGTCACTCCAGATATAGGGATTATTACTAATATATATCCAGTGCATATAGAAAATTTTGCATCTATTGCAGATATTGCCAAAGCTAAAGCGGAGATATTTGCTGGGATTAAGAAGGGAGGATGTGTTCTTTATAATTCTTCGCAATCTTTTAATCACATTTTCGAGAAGTATGAATCATCTTTTGGTGTACAGTCTGTAGGTTTTGGGTATAGAGGTTCGGAGTGCTATTTTTCCGCTTTGCCTCACAAAATCAAGGATGGTATTAAAGAGTTGCAAATATTGTGTAAAGGCAAGGCATTAAGTCAAGAGTGCTCTTTTGAGCTTTCAGATGCCTTGGCGAGTAATATTTTACCCGTATTATTATGCATAAAAGTATTGGGTTTAGATATTAACAAGGCTAGATCTGCACTATCTACTTTTGTTCCTTTTTCTGGAAGAGGAAATGTTTTAAAGTTAAAAAATGATATTGTGGTGATAGATCAGTCATATAATTCGAGCCCTGTGGCGCTTGATGACGCTTTAAGACACATTGTTTCAATGTATCCCAATGACAGAAAAATAGCGATTTTAGGCGATATGAAGGAATTGGGAGAGAAGGGGGTTGAATATCATAAAATTATTGATGTTAGAGGGATAGATAAGATATTTTGTGTTGGTGAGTTGATGCAGCACTTGTATAACAGTTTACCAGAAGAAAAAATGGGTGGATGTTCTGTTAATGCTTTAAAAATCAAAGATCGTGTTTTAGAAAGTATACAAGAAGGTGATAAAATACTTGTGAAGGGCTCAAATTCTATGAATTTAAAAATCTGTATTGTTGATTACATCAAAAGATATTATGAGAAATAAGAATATTATATCAGTGACCGAGTCGGCGGTTTTATATATCAAGAGTTTGCTTAAAAATGATCGAGAGGCAATAGGGATAAGGGTGAAAGTAGAATCTGGAGGATGCTCTGGTAATAAATATGTGTTTGAATATGTGACGGAAAAGAATTCGTCAGATGAAGAAATTGTGTATAACGATATTAGATTATTTGTTGATTCAACTTCAGTGTTAAAGTTAATAGGAACTACTCTTGATTATGTTGACGATCCTATAAAATCGGGATTTGTTTTTTTGAACCCGAATGAAAAATCTTCTTGTGGTTGCGGGGCTTCTTTTGCTTTATAGAGAGATTTTTTCAATGAATGCTAGATTAGAAGGGTGTAGTTTCTTTAATGTTGCTAATGCTTCTAATGCGTCACGATGTGTGTCAAATATACCAAAGCATGTTGAGCCTGTTCCGCTGATTTTAGATATGATACAATTTTTTTGAGCCGAGATATTATCTAGATAATTTTGGATTATTGGATATTTTTTCACAACTATTTTTTCTAGATGGTTTTTTTCTTCTAATATTTTTTTTAATATATTCGGTGTATCTAAAGTTACGTCCTTTTTGTTCGCATGGATATCCAATCTATCAAAAATAGCTTTTGTTGATATGTGAATGCTAGGATTTATTAAAACGAAATAGAATGTTTGATTTAATGGTGGAAAAGGAAGAATGGTCTCGCCGATGTGTTGGACTAATGCGGCGTTATATTTTGTGAGAAAAAATGGAACATCTGCACCAATTTGATAGGCTATCTTTTTTAAGTTTAAAGAGCTTGGTTCTATGGTTTTGTTATAGAGCTTAGAGAGGCATTTTAGCACTGTTGCTGCGTTTGCAGATCCTCCTCCCAGACCAGCTCCAAGTGGAATGTTTTTTTTTATCTCTAAATCTATTGATACTCTTATATCAAATAATCTTTCAAAATACCGAATGGCTTTAAAGACAATATTTTCTTCTTTTATTTTTATGTCCTTGATGTGACATGAGCTTTGAGTATTTAGGGATTGTTTTATTCGTAGTCTATCGCATAAAGAAATTTTAACAAAAAGACTGTTAATATTATGATAACCAAGGTTATTTTTGCCTAATATCTCGAGAAATAAATTCAATTTAGCATTCGAAGCAGTGTAGATCACCGCTTTATTTGCTTTGATTGAATGTGTTCATTTGAGCAAAGAACTCATCATTTGTTTTGGAATATTTTAATTTGCTTAATAAGAATTCAACGCTTTCAACAACTCCCATGGGGTTGAGAATTTTTCTTAAGATCCAGGCTTTAGATAAGTTTTCTTTGCTAACTAGCAGCTCTTCTTTTCTGGTTCCGGATTTCGTGACATCGATTGCAGGGAAGACGCGTTTGTCAGCTATCTTTCTGTCAAGGATAATCTCTGCATTACCGGTGCCTTTGAATTCTTCAAATATAACTTCATCCATTCTTGACCCTGTTTCTATAAGAGCAGTTGCAATGATTGATAAAGAACCACCTTCTTCGATATTTCTAGCTGCGCCAAAGAATTTTTTTGGTCTTTGCAATGCATTAGAATCCACTCCGCCACTCAGAACTTTTCCTGAAGACGGTGCAATATCATTATATGCTCGCGCTAACCTTGTGATGGAATCTAATAAAATCACCACATCTTTTTTTTGTTCAACAAGCCTTCTTGCCTTTTCTATAACCAATTCCGCTAATTGCACGTGTCTGTGAGAAGGCTCGTCGAAAGTGGAGCTCACGACTTCTCCCTTAACCGATCTAAGCATGTCGGTTACTTCTTCTGGTCTTTCACCAATAGACAAAACAAGTAGATGAATTTCTGGATAATTTTCTGCTATTGAATGCGCAATGTTTTGCATTAAAACTGTTTTTCCAGTTCTTGGTGGTGCAACAACTAAAGCTCTTTGTCCTTTGCCAATTGGTGATACTATGTCAACAATTCTGCCACTTAAATTGCTTTTATCTGTGGTGTCTAATTCCAATTTTATTCTATCTTGTGGATATAATGGAGTGAGGTCATCAAAATGAACTCTATGTCGTGTTTTTTCTGGAAGATGGCTGTTGATGCTTTCGATGTTTATAAGTGAAAAATATTTCTCTTCTTTTCTTGGAGATCTAAGAACTCCAGTGATTGCATCTCCGCTTCTTATGCCGAATCTTTTGATTAAATTAGGAGATACATATATGTCGTCTGAGCTTGGAGTATAACTTGCTTCAGTAGATCTTAAAAACCCATATCCTTCATTTAATATTTCTATTACCCCTTCTCCAATCAGTTTTGCACCTTTTTCTGCATAAGATTTTAGAATGGAAAATACGACATCATGTCTATTTATGTGATTTCTATTTTTTAAAGTCAAGCTATTTGCTAATTCAATCAGTTCGTTTGGCGCCTTATTCTTTAAGCTTGATATAAAAAAGACTTGATTTTCAAATTCTCTGATAGATTCGGTATTTTCTTCTTCGTTATTAACTAGCTCTTTTATTTCTTCATGTTCCACTTTTTGTTCATGAGAGAGTCTTTTTTTAAAGAATTTTGTGGGATTTTCTGATTTATTTCTAGAAGTGGTGCGCAGAATTTTTTTTTCTGCTGGTTCATTACGTTCTATGTTGTCGGTGATTTTTTCATTGTTTTGCGCCTTGTCATTAACATCAAATGTTTGATCTGTCATATATAAGTACCTAAAAGTATATGTTTGAGAAAGTCTTAAGTTTATAAAAGAAATAAGAACGGATGAAAAAAGCCCAGCATAAAGATGCGTTCCAATCTTCATGTTCAGATCATAATGCTAAAATTCTTAACTGTCATCAAAAATTTTTGTAAATGCAGAAGATCTGAAGATTACTTTTGTATCAATCCCTTGCCTTGGATGCTTTGTATCAGGGCTTGGTAAATAAAATCATCTATTTCTCCGTCTAACACAGAAACGGTATTAGTGGTTTGATGAGCTGTTCTGGTGTCTTTCACCATTTTATAAGGGTGCAAGACGTACGATCTGATTTGGTTTCCCCAGCCAATCTCTTTTTTTTCCTTATTTTTCATATCGTCTTTTTTTTCCTGCTCTTCTAGTTCGAATTCATAAAGCCTTGAGCGGAGCATGCTCATGCATTCTTCTTTGTTTTTGTGTTGGGAACGATTATTTTGGCATTGCACAACTATTTTTGTCGGTATGTGTGTGATTCTAACTGCGCTATCAGTGGTGTTTACGTGTTGCCCTCCTGCTCCTGAGGATCTATATGTGTCAATTCTGAGGTCAGATTCATTAATGATTACGTTGATATTATCATCAATTTTTGGATATATCCAAACGCTTGCGAAGCTGGTGTGTCTTTTGCCAGCGCTGTTAAAAGGAGATATTCTCACAAGTCTGTGTATTCCTCCTTCGGTTTTTAGCCATCCATATGCATTTTTACCTGAGATTTTCAAGATAGCAGATTTTATACCAGCTTCTTCTCCCATGAGTGTTGAGATGATCTCATATCTAAAATTATGTCTTTCCATCAATCTGGTGTACATTCTTAAGAGCATAGATGCCCAATCATCGCTTTCAGTGCCACCAGCTCCTGAATGAATTTCTAAGAAGCAATCATTTGCATCAAGTTCGCCACTGAGCAGGCATTCAATTTCATAATTCTTACAAGATTTTTCGAGTTCTTTGAGTTGCTCAAGGCTTTCTTGATATAGTTCTTCCTCTTCATGTTCAAGAGATTCCTCGATGATTTCAATATATGAGGAAAGATTTCTTTCTAGATCTAATATATTATTAATATTTGATTCCAGGTATGACTTTTCTTTCAAGATCTTTCTTGCTTCTTCTTGATTGCCCCAAAGGTCGCTGCTTGATATTTTTTCGTTGAGAGACTCTAGCTTTTTTTTTGCTTGCTCTATGTCAAAGGTAACCTCTGAGTAGAGTTATGGATTTTTCTATGTTAGATTTGATGTGGAGAATTTCGTTATTCATGTTCAAGCAAATGTATTTTAAAGAAATACTATCAAAATTAAGAGGAAAGTATAGGAAAAATACCAATGTGGGCAAAATGTGTTGGTTTAAGACTGAGGCTTATGCGAATGCTTTTTTTATGCCAAAAGACTTAGAAGATTTAACATTTTTTTTGAGAAACAAGCCAAAAGAGTTGCGTGTTTATTTCATGGGGGCAGGTTCAAACTTATTGATCTCTGATGCTGGTTTTGATGGTGTGGTTATTAGGCTAGGTGGAGCATTTGCTGATATTTTTCATAATGGTGAATATATTGAGGCTGGGGCAGGGTGTTTGGATTTTTCATTGGCGCAATATGCAGTGCAACACAGTATTGCTGGGTTTGAATTTTTTTCCACCATACCAGGCACAATCGGAGGGGCTTTGGCGATGAATGCTGGGTGTTATGGCAGTCAGGTTTCAAATGTTTTGATTGAAGCGAAGTGTATTAATATTCATAATGGAGCTATAAAGATTTTTTCTCATAGTGAAATAGGGTATTTTTATAGAGGAAAAAACTTGTCTAATGATTGGATCTTTTTATCAGCTCAGTTTAAATGTGAACAGGGTATTAAGGAAGATATAGCGCAAAAAATGGATTATTTTCGCAAAAGCAGGGAAGAGACTCAGCCTCTTAAAGTGAAAACTGGTGGCTCCACATTTAAAAATCCAGACCATCATTTGAAAGCTTGGGAGATGCTTGATGCCTGTGGTTTGCGAGGTTATAGATGTGGCGGAGCAAAATTTTCTGAAAAGCACTGTAATTTTATAATCAACGATCAAAACGCCAGCGCTTCTGATATAGAAAATTTAATCCAGATAGCTACAAAAAAAATCAAAGAAAAATTTCAAGTAGACATTCAAAAAGAAATAAAAACCTTAAGCTGAAACAAAAGTACGTTTTTTAAATAAAATTCTTTATCAGAAACTAATGCGGTATTTTATTTAACTCTTTCTATATCTAAACAAAAAAGATCGTTCTTATTTCTTGCAGATACTTTGTGCCTCTTAAAAAGGCGTTTTTTTTATCATCATTGACCAGGAGGAGATAATTCTTTAAAAAGCTTGACAAAGTAAAATAAGAGTATAAAATAAATCTGAAATTTGCTTGTAAAGCAAATAGCAATCGGTGAAAATAAATCAAAACATGGTAAAGCGATGAATTTAGAAGATTTAAAGACAAATGTTGGAGCGATAAGGGAATGTCTTAAGGTTCCTGTTCAAGATGGTTGTGATAAGAAGCTTAAAGATCAGCTATCAATAGATATTTTAGAGGAATATAAAGAGCATTTAGAAAATGAAGGAGCAGAGCTTTTAAAGAAGATATCTTTTAGTGAAGAAGAAAGTAGGGCGTTAGAGGGGGAATTAAAAGCAGCGAAAGAGGTATTAGAGGATAAAGAGATAGAGATAGCGCTTATAGAGGGGGAGATAGAGTTGGTGAAGAAGTATCGAGATGAGCATATGACGGATATAGAGTCAATATACAATGTTATAGAGAGTGTTTATACATATGAGAGTTTTGGGTATGGAGTGTATGATGGTTTTGGGTATGGAGTGTATGCTGGTTTAGCAACTTACATATATGAAGATCTTCTAAAGTCTCGTGATGAAGGAGATTGCTACGACGAGAGGCCTTGCTTAATAGATCCTCACTTTTTTTCAGGAGAAAGGATAGAAATGGGATAGAAATGTAAATTAAGCTGTTGATTTGCGTTATAACAACTCAATAATCTCTGCGTTTACAAAAAAATGAAATAAAAAATTAGGCAGAGATAAGATTAGCACGATGCTTTCAGTAAGAAATTCATTGCTATTTACCATTTTTTTTGAGAGCATTAATTTATCTTTAATAAAAATGAGATGTTGTAATGATGGATTGGAATAGATTATTATGGAAGATTAGTTCTCAAACTATTTTAGAAAATTCTTGGCTATCGTTTCTATACAGAAATACTTTTGGAGAAATTGTAGAAACTATGATTGCATACGAAAAATCATTTGAAACCTATGCAAAAGAATTTGGTGCATTGCATGAAAAAGGGTACTTCATATCTGGCGCATACCCTGGACATGAATCTTATTCTTCTGGCCATCCATCATCATTTGCTTTTGCTGATTCACATCTATTGGAGCCAACGGAAAGTAGCTTTGTTGCTCATTCTAGCATGGATTATGCCGTTAGTGATTTTACTACTCCACATCTGCAACCACAAAATATAGCTGAAGTCACTGGGCAAGTTATGTATTCTCCTTTAATGTCCTCCGTTGGGCAAGCTATCCATTCTGATTGGATGACTGAAGATCATTATGATATGGCTGGCTGTGCATATGCTGAATGTAGCGCTTTACATGAACAGGAGGAAGAGTTAGTGGTTTTTGATCAAGCTCACTATTCATTATGGGAATTATTTTCTTTGCATCACTCACTTGATATCATATCTATGACACAAGATATGCTTACGTTATCTCAAGGATTTGCCGATCAATTGTCTTCTATGCTTTTTACAGAAGTAGAGGAAAAACTTCGTGAAGAATTTGGAGAAGAAAGTGAAGATTTTGAAGAAATGCTTCAAGCAATAACATATGCTATCCAATGCGCCTTCGCTCATGCTGTCCCGATAACACCAGAAGAAGAGCAGCTTCTATTTGATATGTGGTGTTACCCTGATCTTCCAAATTATCACGGTCATTTTAGCGAACGCCTAGCGTCTTTAGGAGGCACATGATGATCTAAGCAAATATAATTTTATTTGCTATAGCTGAACAAAGGGGGTGTCACTTAATAATTTAGCGAGATATATCTGGATATCTTTAAATTTGTTACGACTTTGCTCTTTGTTTATGTGGGTTTACCACACTTTACGCCTTGCTCAGTGTAACAAAATTAAACCTATCGCGCTATATTATGAGCCTTGCTTAATAGATCCTCTCTTTTTTCAGAAGAGAGGGTGGAAATGTAAATATAATGTGAGCTGCATTTCAAGATTGGTGAACGAGCTTTAAAGTGACCATTTTGCTTAATTGCAAATGTAAAATGTGGTAAGATATATTCGGGAATGCTCTTTTTCTATAAAGAAGTATTGCCATTATATATTTGTCGAGGTCTGCCTATTTTTCTTTCTGGATCTTCAACCATTTCTTTCCACTGCGCAACCCATCCTGCGGTTCGTGCTAATGCAAAAAAGACGGTGAACATTTGCTTTGGAATGCCAAGTGCTCGGTATATAATTCCAGAATAAAAGTCCACATTTGGGAAAAGCTTTTTCTCGATGAAATATTCATCTTGAAGAGCTATTCTCTCCAGTTCTAGCGCAATTGCCAAAAGCTTATCCTCTTTTATATTGAGGGTGTTTAGCATTTCATCGCAATATTTTTTTAACACCTTTGCTCTTGGGTCATAATTTTTATACACCCTGTGCCCAAATCCCATCAATCTGAATGGGTCATCTTTGTCTTTGGCTTTTTGTATGAAAGCGGGGATGTTTTCTTTACTCCCTATTTCTTCTAACATCCTAATGACAGCTTCATTGGCACCACCATGTGCTGGTCCCCACAAAGAGGCTATCCCTGCGCTTATTGCTGCAAAAGGGTTGGTACCAGATGAGCCAGCAAGTCTAACAGTGGATGTTGAGGCATTTTGTTCATGATCTGCATGCAAGATCAGCAATTTATCTAGAGCTTTTTCTACTGCTTTATTGATAACATATTTTTCGGTTGGAACTGAAAACATCATGTTTAAAAGATTAGCTGAAAAACTGAGTGAATTATCTGGATATATGAATGGTAAACCAACAGAATATTTATATGCCATTGCTGCGATTGTTGGGACTTTTGCAATGATTTTTAATATCGTACTGTCTCTGTTTGCCTCATCTGTTATGTCAATTGCATCATGATAAAAAGCGGAAAGCGAGCTCACAGTTCCCACCATCATTGCCATTGGGTGAGAATGTCTTGGGAAGCCTCTGAAAAAGAAGTGTAATTGTTCGTGGACCATTGTGTGATGTTTTATTGAATCAATAAAATATTCTTTTTCTGGTTTTGTTGGGATGTTGCCATGTAATAAAAGGTGGCATACGTCCATATAGTCATAATTTTCTGTCAGATCTGTTATCTCATATCCTCTGTGCATCAATATTCCTTTTTCGCCGTCTATGTAAGTGATTTTTGAATGACAAGAAGCTGTTGACATAAAGCCTGGGTCATACGTGAAATAGCCAGAGTTTTTGTATAGACTTCTGACATCCAAAGCGGAAGGACCAACTGTGCCGTCAATGATTGGTAGATTTATTTCGTCTGAGTTTGGGATTTTTAATATCGCGCTTCTTGTCATATCAAAACAGGTTTTGTGTATATTTGTGAATGCTACAATAGGCAACACTGTTTTTCAATTATAGATTTAACAAGGCTTAGTGATTTACTATGGTCGGATAATATAGTAGAGTTTTGATATGTGAATTTTTAAAGACCTTATGTTACAGCCCGTTAGATTCCTGATTTTTTTTGTGCTGACTATTTTTTTATCTTTTTGTTTTTCTAACGCCGCCAATATGAAATACACAGAATGCAAAGAGATGCTGAAAGATGCTCCAGGAAGCATTTATGAACAAGGATCTGATTTTAATGACCAATTGATAAAAAAAGATAGTGTAGGTATTTCAGGTGTTTGCAGAACATCGTTTCCTACTTATAGTGAAATACAAGGGTTTTATAGAACTTCCAGTGCTTATGGTCAGGGTATGAAATTTGTTGTTAGGAAGATGTATTGTGCTATTTTATGGCCATGGAGTGATACATGTAGTGCTTGGGGGCCTAGTTGGTTTGATAACAAGTCAGATAATTATCAAATTGGCCAAGGCGGGTGTCAAACTAGTTATGTTGCATTTTTGAATTATGGTGGAGTTTGCAAAGATAGTATTAAAAAATATACAGCATATCATGGCTTTGATGGAGGTTTATTAGATCTGTTATCCATAGGTTTTGATAGTACAATTGGCTCTATAGACATGCCGATGCCACCTGGTCCTCCAATTTTTAACAAAACTATAGTTCCTTCTGAGTTTTTAGAAGTGAGTGCACTAATGGGTGAGGATAGGTTTGAAAGACCAGCAGTTAAATTAGAATTGAAAAATTCTTTGGGGGATGTAAAAGGTTCTGTTGATCTTTTTTATAATTTTAATAAAAAAGATGATGATCAAGAGACTCAAGATTTTAATGGAAAGAAGTATTCTTTGTCTTTCAATGCAGCAACATCAAATATTTGTGTTGTTGAGAATTTTAAAGATACAGTTGGTTGTGTTGGAAGACTTACTATGAAAGAGTCTGGGGTGTCTATGACTTTGAAATCAGTAATAGACAATGGTGAACTTGGTGGGGTGATAAAATTTGGTGGATTAAGATTGAAAGATGATGAAATCCCAGATAATTGTGTATATTGTGATAAAGACTATGCCCCATGCAGTAAAGATAACGAGGAATGTAATGAATTATGTTGCCCTGGCAAAGGTTCTTTAAAAGAAAACTATGTGAAACAATTGTATCTTAAGGATAAGGAAGGCAAAGGTATTACCAAAAATATACTAAAGTCTGACGCTATAAAGGCTTTTGGTATAGACTTTAATCTAGTGATTCCAGAATTTGAAGATGATGCAAAGACAAAAGTTAAGTATATTTACGGCATTTTGCCTGTAGTGGATCCTGAAGCAGGGCGGATAAAAGAGTCTTGCAGTAAATCGTTTATAGAAGTTGATCAAGGCGGTGATAACTCTACGAAATTAGTTGTTCCTGCTGGTATTCGTGATAGAACGTTTTGTAAAGGAATATTTAATTATCAAAAATTTGTTTTAGATAGTGATGGTAAAATCAAGTTTGATACTAATAAAAAGCCAATAAAGGACTTTGTTCATTGTGAAGCTGGTAAAGGATATGAATATGAGAATTTATCTTGTGCAAAGCTGGAGGGTGATGATTATTTTAATGCGTTAGAACAGGCATATTGCACTGGAATTTATAAGTATGCTAAAAACAACGAACGAGATAAGATATGTATTGAACAAACGTTAGATCAAGAATTGGTTTGTGATGATATAAAGCCTATTCCGTGTAATCGTAGTTATTTGAAACCCACTTCTGAAAAAGTTTTTGGACAAGATAAATTCACAAGGAAGGATATATCTTCAAAAACTAATTTTGCTGATTTTTCAGATGATGGATTTGACCCAAACAAGACATATCCAGATGGTACAAAATTTTACGGGAAATGTGATAAAGATTTAGGTCTTGAGAACAGCAAATGTCAGTCGCTTAATGGCAAAACTTGTATAAATAACATGGATGAAAGTAAATTAGTGGATAATTCTGACAAGGGACCATATTATGAGATTGACTCAAAGCTTTCTCCTGAAAGTCAAATTGTACATGGACAATGTGTCTTTGAAAATGATTCTGGGAAAAATAGCTGTAGAGCAGTTACAGGCAATGTTGATGCTTTAGGGAATGCCAGTTGGACTAAAGCCAATGT
This sequence comes from Candidatus Midichloriaceae bacterium, assembly GCA_965655955.1. Lineage (GTDB taxonomy): Bacteria > Pseudomonadota > Alphaproteobacteria > Rickettsiales > Midichloriaceae > CBFHIH01. The sequence goes on from CBFHIH010000003.1 coordinate 26,800, forward strand.
TTCTAAAAATAAATCTGATTACAAGGGAAAGAAGACAGATTCAGGATTGATTTTGGTTGATCAAAAAGTGTCAGGGCAATGTATGTCAGGGTATCAAACAAAAGATGGCTCTCTTCCTAAAAGAGTTTGTAGAATCATTTTTGGGGATGATGATCACGCTGCCAAAGATAAGTTTATTTCAGCAGGTTGGACTGACATAATAGAAAACCCTTGTATGCCAACAGACAGCATAATAGGCAAGGCGAAAAGAATCATGCATAATATAATTGGGAATTAAAAATTAACTGTGGCTGGTTTATTTTTTGCCAATGAATGAGAGCAAAGAGACTTGCTTTTGATGATTAACTCACAAATTATGCACGTCGTAATCTTGGCTTGCGATGCAAACCAGGAGTGCAATTTTCTCTTTTTTATGAAACACTGTTTCTTAATCACAACGACACGGTTGTATATTAATTTAGTTATAATAGAAAAAGTGATGATTTATGTAACATTATCTTAACTTGTAATGAGGATTTGATTTGTATATAGTCGATTTATGATTTTCTTAGAAAATGTACATTATGCAGAAATATATTGTAGGTTTGGTTTTGGCCATTTTTGTTGCTGGTTGCGCAGAAGATCACGGTCAGATAAATAAGTCATTAACAACCCAAGAAAAGTTAGATAAAGGACTCGCTTTTTACCTACAAGCATCTGATTATTATAATCAAAAGAACTACTCTCTTGCACTGAAATACTATAAAAAAGCTGCGGATTTAAATAACAATCATGCAATATATTACTTGGCTTTATTATATGAAGAAGGGGTAGGTGTGCAGAAGGATTGTAAAAAAGCCATTCAATATTATGAGCGCGCAGCTGATTTAGGGCATTCAACTGCAATGAACAACCTTGGGATAGCTTATGAAAAAAGTGAATGTGTTAAAAAAGATGTGAATAGAGCGTTTCAATATTATGAGCGCGCAGCTGATTTAAGGGATTCAATTGCTTTATATAACCTAGCTAGGTGCTATAGGCATGGTTTGGGAACTAAAAAAGATATTAAGAAAGGTTTTGAGTATCTTCAAAGATCAGCGAGTTTAGGTAATAGTGATGCTAATGTTTTGCTTGGTTTTTTATATGAAAGGGGAGAAGGGGTTGAGAGAAATTATAAAAAAGCTTTTGTATGTTTTCAAAAAGCAGTTGAATTAAATAATTCTGATGGAGCCTATATTTTAGGAGTATATTATGAATTTGGGATAGGGGCTAAAAAAGATTACGAAGAGGCTGTACGATACTATAAGCAAGCAGCCCAGCTTGGAAATGAAAACGCGAAGAAAAGGTTAAAAGAATTGTATTGACTTTATCTACAACCGCTTTCTCTATATGCTGAGATTGCCATGCCCAATGCCATTGCCATGATGAAGTAATTCGATCCGCCATATGATAGCAACGGTAATGGCAATCCAACAACTGGAAATAGACCTGTTGTCATGCCAATATTGAATAATGTTTGGAAGAATAATAACGACGCAACTCCAGATATCAAAAGACGTTGATATTGCTCATTGCATCTAATGCCCATTAGGAAGAGGGTAAAGAATAGCGCTAAATATAGAGCTAGTATCAGCATTATAGTTATAAATCCCCCTTCTTCTGCAAGTAGCGCAAGTATGAAGTCTGTATGGTTTTCAGGAAGAAAATTTAGTTGATTTTGAGTTCCTCGCAGTATTCCTTTGCCGTATTTCCCTCCTGAGCCTATGCTGATGACTGATTGTATGATGTTATATCCTGTGCCAAGAACATCGCTTTCAGGATTTAAAAATGTTAAAACTCTTTGTTTCTGATAATCATGTAATAAACTCCATGACATGGGGATTGATGCAATGAGAATGATGGATAGTGTGATGAAGAATTTTAATGACACACCTGCTAGAAAAAATATAGTAAATGATATGCAAAGGATTAATAGTGCGTTGCCTAAATGTGGTTGTTTTATGATTAATAACGTTGGTAATAGTGTATAAAATACCGCTACTGCGATGCTCAAAGCGGTGTTGATTTGGTTAAAATGGCATTTATGAAAATGTTTTGCTAAGATTATAATCAAGGTTATTTTTGATAATTCAGATGGTTGAATGTTGAAGAAGCCTAGGTTTAGCCAGCGTTTTGCCCCCATTGCTTTGTATCCTAATGTGAGTGTTATAATTAAAAGCAATAATGATAACACGTATATCAGATGCGCGCTCTTAAAGATTGTGTTTGGCGGTATCTTTGAGAAAAGTAATAGAATAACCAATGAAAGTCCTACAGTGAGGGATTGTTTTTTTACTATAAACGAAATTTCTCCAGCTGAAATTGAATACAGCGATAGAATGCTTATGATTCCAAATATTAAAAATATGCTTATCAATGTATAGGAAAGAAAATCAAAAATACTTCCCTGGATCAAAAGCTTGTTATTCATTAAATTTGCCTTCAGCTAATTTTTTAGCTTGATCGTCTGAAATTAAGGCATCAACGAGTTGTTCTATTTTTCCTTCGTTTAATATATTATCAAGGTTGTATATTGTTAGATTGATTCTATGATCTGTGACTCTATTTTGAGGAAAATTATATGTTCTGATTCTTTCAGATCTGTCGCCGGTTCCAACTTGGTCTTTTCTTAATTCAGAGCGTTCAGAATCTTTTTTTTGTTTTTCAATTTCATATAAGCGAGAGCGCAATATTTTCATTGCCTTTGCTTTGTTTTGATGTTGTGATTTTTCACCTTGAACAACAACGATACCTGTGGGTATGTGAGTGATTCTGATGGCACTATCTGTGGTGTTGACGTGTTGACCACCAGATCCACTGCCACGAAAAGAATCGATCCGTAAATCTTTTTCTTCTATTTTTATATCCACATCTTCTGCTTCTGGTAATACGGCAACTGTTGCAGCAGAGGTATGTAATCTTCCACTGGCCTCAGTGCTTGGGACTCTTTGAACGCGATGTACGCCAGATTCATATTTTAGTTTTTTATATACGGATTTGCCAGAAATAACAGCATTTGCTTCTTTGCATCCATCCAGCCCTGTTTCTGAAAATGAAATCACTTCAAATTTCCAATTACACCTTTCGGAATATCTGTTATACATTCTAAACAAGTCAGCTGCAAAAAGAGCTGCTTCTTCACCTCCTGTTCCTGCTCTGATTTCAAGGATTGCGTTTTTTTCATCATCACTATCTTTTGGTAAAAGCAACAGTTTTATTTTTTCTTTTAGCTTATCGAGCAATTTTTTTGTTGCGGTTTTTTCTTCATATGCCAATTCTCTTAGCTGACTATCTTCGTTTGAATTAATTATTTGTTCTGCTTCGTCGATTATTCCCATATTTTTGAGATATTCTAAGGATAATTCGTATAACGGTGTTAAGTCTGAATGTTCTTTTGAGACTTCTATCAATTTTTTTTGTGTTAAGTCTTGAGGTTTTAATAATAGATCATTCAAATCATTATATCTTTTGGATATACTTCTTATCCTATCTTCAAATGTCATTTTAATTATATTGTTTTATTATATTTGTCAGGAGAATACCATGTAACGCGATTAATAATCAATTTTAATATTTCAGATAATAATGCCATAAATAATACTGCAAATATTACATCGCTTAAGAAGTGTTTACCTTGCATGATGCGCGTGATTGAGATAATAAAAACATAAGCGACAGCAGAAATTTTGAAAGATCTGCCTAAGTTTATTGCATAAGTCAACGCTATGGCTAGAAAGCTGATTGATGCATGATGCGAAACAAAAGAGCAATTTTTTTTACACTCTCCAGGTATACTGAAGATAGGTGCGTATTTCAGATGACCATAAAACTCTTCTACCATAAATGGTCTTGGTCTTGCGATTAAAGGTTTCATAATTGGCACCATCAACAATATGCCAATGATTATTAATAAAAATAAAAAGAGTTCTTTTTTATAGTTGCAAATATTGAAAGAGTGCACGCTTCCTTTTTTTGAAAAAGAATATAGGCAAAACACAAAGCAGCATAAGGGTAAACTAAACACGGAATAAGAGATTATTACTAATACGGGATTCTTTTTTAGATGGAATGAGCATTTAGAAAAAAACAGCTGTGAAGTTTTTATATCAAGGTTTGGGAATATGCGAAATATCAAAAGCGATATGAAAATTAACGCTAAGATTCCTAGTAATTGATTATTTTTTTGGTTTATAGTATTCATCATGTTTTGCTAATAATTCAGTGGCATAGAAAATATTATTTTTCATTTTGCCATATACAACAGCCGTTTGTCCTTCTTTGAATAGACTTGGTATGATACCATGATATATAATTGGGATAGAATGGTTTTGATCTTTAATCGAGAATTGGATGCCACCTTCGATATATTCTACAGATTTGACAACCACTTCACCTCCTATTCTTAAGGATTGATTTTCTGAGCTGGCTGATAAGGCTCCTGATGGAGAGTGATATAAAGTGATGCTTTGATTGAGGTAATATAAGATTATATATGTACCGATCCCTAGTGATGATAAAGGTAAAAGTATAGAGAGAAGTCTCTTTTTGTATTTTTCTCTAATTCTTTTTTGAGCATGCATCTTTTACAATTGGGTAGATACTGAAGAGCAAAAAGAGCAGGCTTATCGAGAAGAAAGATAGGTATGAAAAACTAACATAGTCATCAAAGTTCATGAAAAATCTACGTTATAAATTTAATTGCTCTTCGTCTTCATAAAGAGATGAAGGAGCCTCTTCTGCTTTAGCTCTTTTTTTAGTATTTTGGCTGTTTTTTTCAGAAATGATGGGATCTTGCCCTCTCTCTCCCTCTTCCTCTTCTTGTTTATTGTTCTTGATTTCCAGCAACTGAGTAATAGAGGAGTTATAAAGAGCGTTTTGCTTTAAAGATTCTCTCAGTTCATTAACATTTACTTTATCAGCAGCAATTTCTCTCAAAGCTATTATGGAGTCTTTGTCCTTGTTAACGTCAGGGCTGTCAATTAAAGATGGGGCGCCATTGCTGATTTTTCTAGCTCTCAAAGACGCCAAGAGAACCAACTCAAATCTATTTTCTACTTTATCTATTACGTCTTCTACTGTGATTCTTGCCATAGTATGTTATTGTGTTTTTTCTTCAGATTTTTGGCTTGCCTCAAACAATGCCTTTGCTTGCTCAATTGAAGACGATACAGAAAGCTTCATAGAGACCGATATTTCTTCGTAAAGGTCAATTGTGAAGTCGAAGACGCCTATATCCTTGATTTTTTGAGGGATAAGCACATCTTCATGTCGCACTGAAATTGAGTAATTTTTTTCAATCAGATCAGAGATGTTTTTAGGGGTTATGCTACCATATAGTTTACCATCATCACTGACTTGTTTTTCAAAATAAAGAACATTAACATTCTGTAACTGCTCTTTTTGATCAGTGGCAGTCTTCAGCTTTTTCTCATGCTCTTTTTGAATTAAGTCTTTTTCCTTTTCTAGATTAGCTAGGTTTTCTTTCGTTGCTGTGACCGCCTTGCCTTTCAGTAGCAGAAAATTTCTTGCATAACCATCCTTTACATTTACTAGATCTCCTAGATTACCAAGTTTTCTAATCCTTTCTTTTAATATGACTTGCATAAAATCCTCTGTCTAATTAAGAAGCACTATAAGGTAACAATGCTATATGCCTTGCTCTTTTAATTGCTTGTTGCAATTTTCTTTGTCTTTTTGCAGAAACTCCGGTTATTCTAGAAGGTGAGATTTTACCTTTTTCAGAAATATACCCTTTAAGCAGGGCTAGATTTTTATAATCTATCAAAGACATATCGAGCAGGCTAAGCGGGCATTTGTGCTTTTTCTGCTTAACGTTTTTTTTGTTAAATAAAAGACTATTTGGAACAACTCTCTCTTCCATTGTGTGACCTGATTTGTTGATTAAGAAGGGGTCTGCATCATAAGGGTAGGGCTTTCATCCACCGACTCAGTTCTTACAGTGAAGTATTTCAATATCTCTTCGCTGACCTTAAAATTATTTTCAACCTTCTTAACTGAATTTCCGGAACCCTCAATGCACATAAAGAAATAATGACCCTTTTTATTCTTTTTTATTTCATATGCGAGATTTCTGAGGCCCCAGTACTCCTTTTTTAATAACTTGCAACTAAGATCAGTAAACATCGCATGAATCTTTTTAGCATACTTGTGTATGTCTTGAGAAGGTATGTCTTGTTTTGCTATAACTACGCATTCATAAATCCTGTTCATAAAATCACAGTGTTATCTATTATCTTGATTATGAGGTATGAGCATATTCATAATGATATGTTATTGCAAGCAAAATATTGTAAATCTCATGAAAAACGATTATTAATACGGCTTGGTGTAATTTTACAAATAAGATATCGTTATGAAATCAGAAAAAGCTATAGTCAATATTATTAATCTATCTGAGGATAAAGATTTAGAATTGCCAAGGCACGCAACAGAAGATAGTGCTGGTGTGGATTTAGTGTCTAACGTTGATGTTGTGCTTCATAAAATGGAAAGAAAGCTCATTTCGACTGGTATAGCGATAGAGTTACCAAAGGGTTTTGAGGCGCAAGTGAGGCCAAGATCTGGTTTAGCATTCAAGCATGGCATCACTTTGATAAACTCTCCTGGTACTATAGATGCTGATTATCGCGGTGAAATATTGGTGCCGTTGATAAATTTGGGGGATAAGGCTTTTGAGATATCAAGGGGGTTAAGGATTGCCCAAATGATAGTGTCTAGATATTACAAAGTAGAATTTAATCTTGTGAAAGAATTTGACGCATCAACAAGAAGAGGTGAGGGTGGTTTTGGTTCAACCGGTTTGAAGAGTTAAGTTTTAATAGAGGCTGAGTATGTTTGGAAAGAATAAAAAGCTTGGTGTGGAAAAAGGTTCTGGAGAATATCTGAAGGTGCATGCTATATTTTCCACCATTCAAGGGGAGGGGCCTTACTCTGGTAGAGCTGCTATATTTATCAGGCTTAGTGGATGTAATCTTGCTTGTGAATTTTGTGATACTGAGTTTGATTTTTATCAAGTCCTCAGCACTATTCAGGTCCTAGATGAGGTGAAGAGCATTGATTCAGCTGCTAATTTAATTGTTATAACAGGTGGGGAGCCTCTTAGGCAAAATATTAATCTATTATGCAAAGAGCTTTTGCAAGCAGGTTATGAGATTCAAATAGAGACGAATGGTACGATTTATCAAGAGGTTCCTGATGATGTGAAGTTTGTATGCTCACCTAAAATGTCTAATGAAAGTTACTCGCCAATCAGAAAGGACGTTCTTCAGCATACAATAGCTATAAAATTCCTGATTTCTTCTCAATTGCCTGGGTACTCAAAAATCGAAGAAGTTGGTCAATCGGAGTTTGGTATACCTGTGTATGTTCAGCCAATAGATGAGGGGGACGCACATATTAATTTTGTAAACACAGAATTAGCAGTTAAGTTGGTTAAGAGACACAACGCAAGGTTATCTCTTCAGGTCCATAAAATTATAGGGATTGAATAAGGAATGAGAGTGTAGAGCGCAAGGATAAAATTGTTAGGAAGAAAATATGAGAAGAGATGCGCCCTAACCCTCATTTAGTATGAACATAGGTGTAATTTATTAAGAAGTCAACAAATAAAGAAAAAAAAGTATTATTTTTTTAATAAAATTACCTTTTAATTGATATAAGTGATTTTTTCACAAAAAAGGTTGACGTTCTTTTGGGGATCGGTAGGAATGTATCTAGAGAGAAAATTAGAGCACCAACTCTCCTTTTGTTTAACGATGCTAAGGGGTTTTAGTATTAAAATAGAGGAGCTGCAGAAAGTTTAGGTTCGGATTTCATTCCTTTTATTTAATTTCTTCAGTCTATTATTATCTCCACCTAGCAATGCCATTTTTAGAAACATTATATGCTTGACGGTGTATAAATATTAGTTTAGAGTGAAAGTTGGTTTTTTATAAATAAAAGCAATGTTAAACTTAGTAATTAAAAATTTGACAGTTCAAAGTTGGCGCTGGCGTTAATTTGTTTGTATGCATTACTTTATCAATTTTTTAATCTATGGTTTTAACATGCTATTTCTTGTTTTAAAATATTCATTTCAATCATCCTCTGTTTTTTCTATATCATGGCCGTTCGGCCAATAGTTATTTTTCTCTAATTGATCCGCATTAGCACTAATCTAATGCCCCTTTATCCATACTAAACTTTTGACATGGAGTACATATGAAACAGTTCTTCTATTTTACTGCTGTACTTATGATTTTTATGACAGCATTCACTATTTATAACAATAAGGCGGGTAACAACTTACCTGTTATAGCAATAGCTAATTATGGACCACATGCTTCGCTTGATGCTGCCATAGCTGGTTTCAAAGAGCAGATGAGAGCAGAGGGATTTGTTGAAAATCAAAATATACGTTACGAAATTGCAGATGTTGGCTTTGATCCGAGCTTAATCTCACAAATGCTTATCAGTCTTAAAGCTAAAAACCCTAAAGCGATGTTAGTTATGACAACTCCTGTTGCTCAAGCATCTAAGGGCAAGATTCATGATATTCCTTTGATTTATACAGTAATCACAGACCCAGTAGAGGCTGGATTAATCAAAGAGAAATATACAGCTGATGACAATATGACAGGCAGCTCTGAGATGCAAGACCTCAAGGTATTTTTAAAATTCGCTAAATCAATTTTGCCGACCGCAAGGAATGTCGGGTTATTATATGCAACATCAGAAGCCAATGATATTGCCTTAGTGAATATGATGAAGGCAAGTGCAGCAGAGTTTGATATGTCTGTGATCGCAATACCAGTGGAACAAGCGCGTGATGTTCAGATCAGAATGCAGGAATTCAAAAATAAAGTAGATTTGATATATGTGGGTACAAGCGGTCCAATTCAGCCAACATTACCAGTGATTAGCGCAGAAGCACGAAAAATGCATATCCCTGTATTTAATGCTGAGGAGCGAGCAGTGAGGGATGGATTGGCGCTTGCAAGCTTTGGTGTGGTTTATACGAGTGTGGGTGGCAATGCAGCTAAACTTACAGCAGATGTTATGCGGGGGAGAAAAATTAGTGAATTGACTCCGTTATATCCAACGCTTGATGATCATCGCGGTCTGGTTAATAAAAAGCTTGCACTAGAATTGGGTATTACCATTCCTTCTAATATAACAATTGTGGAGTGATTTATGATTAATATTACAAAAGTTGCAAAGTCATTCCAAGGTCTTTTTAGACCTGTATTAAATGAGATCAGTTTATCTTTAGAGCGAGGGGATTTTTGCGTGCTGATTGGGGCGAATGGGTGCGGTAAATCTACTTTGCTAAAGTTAATAAGCGGAGAATATAAAGCGGATTCTGGTGAGATAAAACTAAGTGGCGATGTGGTGCAAGTTTTGCAAGATGTAAACCTGGGTACCGTGCCTGATATGACTCTGCTTGAGAATATTGCCTTAAGTGTGATGAAAACACCAAAATTGTTGTTTTATAGAAGATATAGAGGTCAAGTGATGCAAAAGCTAAAAGAGCTAGATATAGGTTTAGAAGAGTATATTGATCAACCTTTGAAAATGTTATCTGGTGGTCAAAGGCAGATGATCGCAACCCTCATTGCGATTAATTATGGCAAGCAAATTTTGCTGTTAGATGAACATACATCGGCTCTTGATCCTAAAATGCAGACTTTGATTATGGAGTACACTCACAAACAAGCTATAAATCTTGGGCTCACCACTATAATGATTACGCATAAAATGGATGATGCTATTAAATATGGAAATCGCTTAATTATGCTTCACCAAGGAAAAGTAGTGCTGGACATTCAAGGGGCTCAAAAAAAAGGTATGGCTGTGCAAGATTTGCTTGCAATGTTGCATCAGTATGAAGACGAGCTCTTAATATCTGGAGGCGAAAATGACAATTGAACTTGTATATACTGGGTTATTACAGGGGTTTGTGTTGTCAATTATTGCTTTTGGCATTATGATTCCATTCCGTTTCCTCAATTTCCCAGATTTAACAGCAGAAGGAGCCTATCCACTCGGAGGTGCAGTGTATGCGAGCTTAATGGTTGTGGGTATGCCACAAATATTAGCTATTATGGTTGCTATTATAGCCGGAGGATTGTTGGCGCTGGCAGCATCGCAAGTAGCTTTGCGACTGAAGGTTAACAGCTTACTCGCTGGAATTATACTAAGCACCATGGCTTATAGCATTAACCTTAGAATTATGGGCAAGCCGAATTTAGCATTATTTGAGATAGGTGGCATAAACTTTGATCTGATATCGCTGATTATGGTTATTATGCTTTGCGTTATACCTTTTGCATTATTCTTAAAAACTGATTTTGGTTTGCGATTTCGAACTATAGGTAATAATTCTAAGTTCGCTATACACAGCGGGATCAGTATAAATAAATACACAAGCCTAGGTTTATTCATTGCAGGGGCTATGTTTGGTCTTGCGGGTAGTCTAATAGTGCAAATACAGCAATTCATGGATGTAGGCATGGGGGTTGGCATAGTGATCCACGGCTTAGCGAGTCTGATAATTGGAGAATCAATAGTGGGCAATAGCACGATATCAAAGCAGTTAGCAGCTCCTATCATTGGAGCGCTTATTTATCAACAAGTTCAGGGGCTCGTTTTATCTTTTGGTCTTGCACCTTCGGACTTAAAATTTTTTACAGGAAGCATCGTGTTGATTGTGCTTGCCCTACAGAAAGGATATCAGGACATTAGATGATCAGTTCATTTTACCTGAAGGAAAAGTTTATATGTGTGGCCACTCTTTGGGTCCAAGCACTAAGCAACTGCGACAGCAGTAAATGCAGTTTTGCAGGACTTCACCTTACATGGAATTAGCAATTGGAATAAAAGTGGTTGGATTAATTTGCCATATGCTTTAGGTGCAAAAAAGTTGCACTTTGCATGAGCCTATTCTGATGAAGTTATTATCAAAACTTACGCTATGTGGAAAAGAGTGGTATAGAATGGTATAAAAAGAATAAACTAAATAGGAGTATAGAGCTTGCAAGCAATACCAATCAGTAGAGTAGGTTACTGTCAGTTTTTGGTGGTGAGTCAAAAAACTACAGCCTAACATATTGCGGAACATGCTAAGAAATATAGCTACGATGTAATCAATAGATTTTTGGATAATGAAAAATATAGCTCTAATTTATTGTGGGAGCATGTAAAAAATGAACTTCTGTTTTCAGAAAATGGTTATCTGGCAGCGGAAGAGGTGGTTCTGGATTATTAAACAGGAATGCAGCAAAGTTAAGGATAAATACCATGATTAAAATCAAGTTACAAAACTCTTACTTTTTGGGCCTAGGTCAGTAGAATTACCTCTAAGATACGGGGAGTAAGTCCATTAAAAGATGAGTGAGGTCTTCTTGTATTATAAAAGGTAATTCAATCAGAGATAGCAAATTTAAGTGTTTTGACGTCATTAAACTCTTCTAGATATACGCATTTATATTTCAATGATCGCTAAAGTTTTTCGATGAATAAATTCTCCATCTAGCAGCCTTTGCTGCTAAAATTGTCTCTTCTATTTTTACTCAATCTACTGACTTCTCTAGGTCACTTAATATTGATAGGAGATTACTTCCTGTGTTTTGACTGCATTCAGTGCTTGAGTTATCCGATTGTCTATCTATTTCCGATAGTTTGGCTTATTAGACCATATAGGATTCCGCCAGTCAACCCCTTCTGTTGCTGTCTTTAGCCATCGGAACCTACCTCTATCCATACATTTGTAATGCAAACAAAATCTCTGCCCATCTCACCAGGACCATCTTGAATCGGTCGCCTTTTTTGCTTCTAAAGACAAACAAGCCTTCTTTGTTCAGCTTTTTATCTACATACTTCAATCTTAGGTGCTCATTATGATAAAAGATATTTTTGAACCTTTTTTATAAACATTGGTATTAATACAAAGCAATTTTTATCATCCAGTTTTGTTATTACTTTTGATGTATAAAGCTCCAATTCTTTAAGTGATTTTTCGTTTTGATTAAGATAAGAGTCTATGTCTAACCTGCTATTTACCATAATTTTGTCAAAAATTATTTTAATAATCACTTTCCTAAGGTCATCTTCAAGCGATTCTTTCATTAATTTTTCCATATAATCATGGCTTTCAAATGATGACAAGAATGTGATTACATCATCAATCTTCACTCTTTCTTTGACTTTAAAATATAATTTGGCACTTTGATCTAAGTTAAGAGTTAATTTAGTGTTTAAAGATATGAATATGATATCTAGCAAACAGTGTATTTGTTTTAATTTTTGGACATTCTCTATACCTGAAATGGCGAAGTGTTTAATGTCAGAGATTGGCGATAATAAATTATCGGATAACTGCTCAAACTTTGTTCTATATATGTCTGTTAATTTATACGCATCTTCAGCGTTTTTATAATGCATCAAAAGCCATCGCATACCATATAAAACAGCTTTTTGAATGTCTTGCAAAAGATTTATTTTATCTTTATGAGGAATATCAGCGTTACATATAGTGTTCCATGTTGTTTTTACGTTTGCTATATCGCAAATGATGTAAAATATTTTTATAATCTTTCTCGGATCATGCTCTTGTTCGCTGATGAATTGCTGGAATGATGAGCAGCCTAATATATTGACAAATTGATTGGCAGCAATGGTTGATATAATTTCATTTTTGAGTTTATGGTTCTCAATAATATGGGGGAAATTCTCTTGAATATATTCTGGGAAATATGAGAAAAGAATTTTTTTATAATATGGATCAGAGGATAAGTCTTTAGAGTTTAGGATATGTGTTATATTGTTTTTTGAATAAGCTATTAACACAGAAATTTCAGGTCTTGACAACCCTTCTTTCTTTGTTTGCATTTCAGAGCAAGATTCTTTAGAAGGCAATTTTTCGACATCTCTTAGTAGCTCATTCATATCCTCTAAATATTCCATCAACCAAATGTGGTTTTTAAATATTCTAATCTTTGAATTTGTTTCTATATCGAGTAGATATGATTGATCAAGATTGTCTTTTAAGACTAATTTCTCTATTACAGAAGTGAGATCTTTTAAGATTTTATTGCGTTCTTCAGGCGAAATGTGATTAATTTTCAGTTCATGTTCAAAGGCTATTTTTATGTTCACTTCATGATCAGAGCAATCGACTCCCGCTGAATTATCAATGAAGTCTGTATTGATTAGTCCTCCATTTTTTGCATACTCAATCCTTGCATTTTGAGTCAATCCTAAATTACCTCCTTCTCCTACTATTTTACATTGTAGATCTTTTGCATTCACCCTTAAATTATCATTATCTTTGTCTCCTACTTCTGAATTTTCTTCAAAAGATGCTTTGACATAAGTGCCTATGCCACCATTCCATAACAAATCTCAGTCAATTTTTAAAATTGCTTTTATCAGAGCAATAGGGGAAATAGTGTCTGAGTGAATATTGAGCAAATCCTTTATTTCTTGCGACATGGGGATGGATTTTGAAGATCTGTCAAACACTCCTCCTCCTTGTGAAATGAGATTTCTATTATAATCAGACCATTTTGAGCCTTTTGTAGAAAACAGTCGCTGTCTTTCTTCATAACTTTTTTTGCAGTCAGGATTAGGATCGACGAAGATATGAATATGATTGAATGCAGCTAATAACTTTATATTTTTTGATAGAAGCATGCCATTACCAAATACATCGCCTGACATATCTCCAATGCCAATGCAAGTAAATGGTTGTTTATCTATGTCTATGTCTAATGATTCAAAATGATTTTTGACACAAACCCAAGCTCCTTTGGCTGTAATAGCCATTTTTTTGTGATCATATCCGGCTGATCCCCCTGAAGCAAATGCATCTCCTAGCCAAAAGTTATATTCTTTAGAAACACTATTAGCATAATCAGAAAAAGTAGCAGTTCCCTTGTCAGCTGCCACAACGAAATAATAATCATCTTCATCATATCGCACAACATCTTTGGGATATACAACTTTATGATTCACAATGTTGTCTGTGATATCTAAAATGCCTCTTAAAAAATCTTTATAGACTTCAACGGCAGTTTTTTGAATGTCAGTTGAAGTTTCTTTGACAACGAACCCTCCTTTGCATCCAGAGGGAACTATTAATGAGTTTTTAGTTACTTGTGCTTTCATCAGCCCAAGTATCTCAGTTCTAAAATCTTCTTTTCTATCAGTCCATCTAAGCCCCCCTCTTGCAGTTTTAGAAGATCTTAGATGTATGGCTTTAAATTTTGCAGAATATACAAACGTGTCTATCTCTGGCTTAGGTAAGGGGACATTCTCTAATTCTTTTGGGTAGATCTTTAATGAAATAAAATCTTTGAATTGACCAGCGTCATTTTTTACATAAAAATTCGTTCTTTTTGTTGCAAGTATCAAAGCTAAGAAACTATTTAAGATTTTATCCTCAGAGAATATCGATATATTCTTAAATTCTTCACGAATTTCATTTTCTATTTTATTGATTAAAACTTCTCTCTCTAAGATTTCAGGGTTAAATTTAGCATCAAAGAGTTGTGTTAGATTATAGGTTAATCTTGAATATTTTAATAAAGTGCTTAATATGTGTCCTCCGCTAAACTCAAATTTGATCTGCTTGAGATATTTGAAGTATGCACGCATAAGATTCACTTCTCTATAATTCAAATCTGCATATAAGATTAAAGAATTATAAAAGTCGTTATCAACATTTTGACACCATATTTTATCAAGCCCTTCTTCTAAGAATTTCAAGTTATAGTTGTTGGTAATATTTTTAGGTTTAGTTCTGAAGTAATGTATAAACAGCTTAAATTTTCTACCAAAATGAATTGAGTTAACTTCAAAGGTTGCGACATCGATAGTGAAAAATCCTAGATTATCTATTATAGGGTATAGGATAGATAACGGTAATTCCTCAGATAAAGAAAATATCTTGATCTGCACTAACTCTTTATCGCTTTTTGCCGAATTATAGATTCTAAATATAACCTTATTAGATTGTATAGCTTCTTCTATTGCCTTGATGTCATGTAAGGATTGTTCTGGATGAAATGTGTTTATATATTTTACGCTGAAAGCGTTTTTGTATTTATTAAATATGATATCTGCTTCTTTTTTTGAGTATTTAACGCTTAAAACGTCTTCAAAGTCATCTTGCCAAACATTGACGCATCCAGATATCAATTTCTCCATTCTTTGTATAGAATAGTCAGGAATTTTTCTATCTATGATTTCGATGATGAACTGCATTCTCACAAGTTCTCTTTCGCCTATCTTCATGTAGCTTCTTAAGATAGAGCCGTGGAACTGGCTTGATAATATAGATTGTATAGAGTCTTTTAATTGGGTGTAAAACTTAGATTTTGGTATAAATACTATACAGCTGACATATCTTTTTTCTTTATCTTCACGGATATAAAGTTTTGTTTTAGGATTGTTGTTCAATGAAACGATTTTGGCTGCTAGATCGAGTAATTCTTCTTTGCTAATCTCAAGCAGTTCGCTTCTTGGGAAATCTTCTAAGGCACTGACAAGTTCTTTTGCGTTATAACTATGCTTAGGGTATCCATATGCTTCTATGACGTAGTGTATCTTTTCCTTAATTAAAGGGATGGTCAAAACGCTCATGTAGTATACTTTGCTGATCAAAAATCCATAAAAGACATGAATAACTTCTTCATTTTCTTTTAAAAGCAAACAAAGCATGTTAGATCTTCTATGGACATTGGATATAAGGTCAGATTTTTTTATCGAAATTATATTATTGGGCAAAATCTTGCCAGACATCTTTGGGAGTTTCTTTTGGTAAAATGCGCTTTTAATAAGCCCAAGAGAATTATTAATGTCAAAATTAGATATTTTTTGATTTTTGGTCTCTGCGGGTATATATCCAAGAAATATAAAATGATCTGACAATAAGAATTCTAAAAATGATGTATATTCTGAGCTGATAGATTTTTTCATTCTTAGCATCGAGGTTTTCATTACCTCTTTGATTTTGTGCCAATCTGAAACTGCTAAGTGGACGCAATGCAGTACGTTATATATTTTATCTTTTAATTGTAGATAAAAAGTGTTCTCAAACCAATTAGAGACATAGAATTGTAATACTATCAATTTTTCACTTGTATTTGAATCGATGAACTCATTGGGGTTAATTAAAGAGTTGGCGAATAATTTTACGCCCATGTCGTTCAAATGAATCTCGTTGGCAATAGAGTCAATTATAAAAGGTTTATCTTGGCATATTACGGTAATAATTGCATACTCTTTTCTTTCGTCTAGTACGCTGATATCTATAACAGGATCTTCTGCTTTGGTTTTTTGCAAATTTTTAAAGGCATTCGAACAACCTTGAAAAATAACCTTTGGGTCAATGACGCAAAGAGAATCTTCTGAAACGTTTGATAAAAGTGCATTGATGAATTTTCTTTCTTTTTCAGATTGAGAAAAACCAAGGATCTTTGTGATTGCAGGAAATAAACTAATGAGCATGACCAACCTAGACAGTTATCTAGGCAGATTGTATCATCAAGTCACCATATGACAACGAACTTTTTTATTCTATTGGATATTTTTTTGCTAATAAGAAGGTGTTTATCAATTGATAGCTCTGTGGGTTTTGAAAAAATGAATGCCATTATTATGAGCAAATATACCAAAAAGTGCCACAGATCTCCTTTTAAAATCCATACTACATTGAATGGCATATCATCTAAGAGCATAAACATAGATGATAAATAAGCACTCAAAAACAACACTCCTAACCTCAAAAACATACCACAGCTAAACGAAAGGCTTATAAAAAATTCCATTATACA
>CBFHIH010000004.1:0-1217 GCA_965655955.1 Candidatus Midichloriaceae bacterium
TTATGATTTATCATGAAATATAGAACTATTACACTTAAAAAAAATGTAGACATAGGCCATAAGATTCTAAAATGACCTTCCGTATTATACCTAGTTCGCTTAAAATCTTTTTGAGATAACAATTCCATTATACCCATCTCATCCATACTTTTAGATAATTGCGCACGCTTAGCGTCTTTTATATGAATATTAATCTTATTCTCTTTAAATCTCACCAGCGAATACTGCTTTTTATCTTCTCGCATATCTGTTTGCGTGCCATCAATTAAAGTGATAGTTAGCTTGTTATCCTTAATCGCGAATCTTCCAGCTCGTGCAAAAAAAGCCATACTTTTTTTCGGATCTCTACCATCAAATATAAAAATCTTTTCTAATGAGCGGTTAGAATTCTTCTTATCAACTAAAACAGTAATATTATCAATCATATTAAAAAACGATCCAGGCTCTAAAAATCCCATAATATTACTTTCATGAAGCATGTCATTTCTAAGATTTTTTCCATACTTCACACTCAATGGCAAAAGATATATTGAAACCAGAAGATGTAACACTGAAGCAAAGGCAGCAAAAAAAAGAAAGATGTTGATTATCTGTTTTTTTGATATTCCAAAAGATTGGAAAACTATTATTTCACGATTAAAAAGAAGCTTACTATATGTGGTATATATCGCTACACCAATCACTAATGGCACTGTAATAAATACAATAAAAGGGAGTGATATCGCCGTCATTATGAAATAAGATGATATCTTCATCCCTTCTTTTAATATCAACTCTAAGGATTTTATAGATTGAAATATCCAAGACACTCCAAAAATTGATATAAACACCGTGAAAAAAGACAATATCAACGAATGTAGGATGCTTTTTTTATACAGCAGCATGTTTAGAATAGGTGAGAAGCGTATATTGTGGCGTGCCCTGAAGGATTCGAACCCTCGACCCACAACTTAGAAGGCTGTTGCTCTGTCCTGCTGAGCTAAGGGCACATCATGAAACAAACTAAGGGCATTACAAAAAAAAGTCAACTGTTTAGATTTAACTTGTACAAGCAACTGTATTTAGAGCAGTTTTTTCATTGCCTTTTTTGCAAATTAAGATAGACTCAGAAAATCCCAAATTAGGCTTCGGCATGCCTATTTGGCTAATTCAACTAAATCTATGGAGATGAAATGCCTAAAATGAAGACTAAATCTAGTGCAAAAAAGCGCTTCAAA
>CBFHIH010000004.1:1227-3553 GCA_965655955.1 Candidatus Midichloriaceae bacterium
TTATAGCCACTCAGGCAAACAAGCAACATAACATGAGAAAAAGAAGCAAAAGGCAAATAAGAACACAACGCGGAACACAGATCTTACCAAAGGTTGAGGCGAGAAGAGTTCCATTTTATATGCCATATGCATAATCAACATATTTTGAGGTAAGTTATGTCAAGAGTCAAAGGTGGCGTTACAGCAAGGGCGCGTCATAAAAAAATTATCAAGATGGCAAAAGGCTATCGTGGTAGATCTAAAAATTGTTATAGAGTCGCAGTACAAAAGGTAGAAAAAGCTTTACAGTACGCATACAGAGATAGAAGGGTTAAAAAAAGAGATTTTCGCTCTTTATGGATTCAACGCATCAACGCAGCAGTGCGTGAAAGAGGCATGGTGTATTCACAGTTCATCAAAGGAATCAAGATCATAAACAGCAGTCTAAACAGAAAGATGCTGTCTGAGATGGCTATACATTCCCCAGAATCATTCGACACTATATGTAATCAGGTCAAAAAAGCATTAGTTTAATAAGATGTTCAAAAGGATAGATGAAACCTTTGAGAAATTTAAAATTTCCGTTGGGAGTTCAAAGAATTTTAAAGATCTTCAGAATCTCAAGGCTCAGTATTTAGGTCGTTCTGGTTATTTGACAGAAATTCTTAGGAAAATCACATCCTTAGATCAAGAAGAAAGGATAAGTATTGGTAAAGCAGTGAATGATACTAAAGATAAAATTTTATCTTTAGTAGAAAGCAAAAAGCAGGAAATAGAAGAAGCAGAGATAAATGCACAACTAGAAAAAGAAAAAATAGACGTAACACTGCCATCTTCTTGCGCTTTTCGCGCAAAAATGCACCCAATCTCATACGCTATTAATTTCTTAAGAGATATATATAAACATCTCGGATTTGAAGTGGTAGATGGTCCTGAAATAGAAAATGAGTGGAATAATTTCACAGCATTAAATGTGCCAGAAGATCACCCAGCAAGGGAGATGCAAGATACATTTTATCTAGAACAAGATAACCTATTATTGCGCACACACACCTCTAACGTTCAAATCAGACATATGTCTGAAAACACCCCGCCCTTTAAAATCGCTTCTATCGGAAAGGTATATAGATCAGATTACGATGCGACACATTCACCTATGTTCCATCAGTCAGAAGGACTAGTAATTGATGAAAGTTCCAATTTTTTAGATTTAAAACATTGTCTCAAAGACTTCTTAGCACTTTTTTTGAAAAAAAAGATTTGAAATTAAGATTTAGAAATAGCTATTTTCCTTTTACAGAGCCTTCTTTTGAGGTTGATATACTTTGCGACAGAAGCAACAAAGAACGTATCACAATAGGAAAAGGCGAAGATTGGTTTGAGGTGTTAGGTTGTGGAATGGTCCATCCTAATGTGTTAAAAAACGTCAATATAGACCCAGAAAAATACCAAGGATTCGCTTTTGGCATAGGAATAGAGAGACTAATAATGCTAAAATACGATATACCAGACTTAAGAAGTTTTTATGAAAATGACATAAGGTGGCTCAAGCATTATGGATTCTAAAAATGAATACAATAATCTTCGTAACATTTACTTATTTACTTGCAAGCGTACCCTTTGGCTTGATATTGTCTAAGATATTCTCAAAAAAAGATCTGAGAACTTATGGATCTGGTAACATAGGTGCAACAAACGCCTTCCGCGTCAATGGAAAATTAATAGGAATCACAACATTGATATTAGATTTCACCAAAGGATTGATACCAATTCTAGTGGCTAAAAAACTTAACCTTATCGATTATATAGAATTAATATCTATGGCAGCAGTTATAGGTCATATCTTTCCCATATGGCTAAAATTCAAAGGAGGTAAAGGAGTTTCTGTGATGCTAGGATTAATATCTGGAATAAACTTTATCTTGGGCATTGCAACTTTAATAACTTGGGTAATAATATTTGCCACCTTCCGCATCTCTTCCATTGCCTCTATTATATCACTATCATTGGGCATAATCTTATCTCTAATCTTTGTTGTAGAAGTAGATAATTTTTCATACCTGTTCGTAGCATTACTCTTGATATTATATAGACACGAATCTAACATCAAAGCTCTATTAAAAGGAAAAGAAAGGTCATTTTAAATGACAATAAATATTTTATCATCAAGCACAATAAATAAAATTGCGGCTGGAGAGGTAATAGACAGACCCTTCTCTGTTATAAAAGAATTAGTAGAAAACTCCATTGACGCAAAAGCAGATGAAATAATCATCGAACTTCAAAGAGGAGGCAGAAACTACATATCTGTCACTGATAATGGCTGTGGAATTGATAAAAATGAGGT
>CBFHIH010000004.1:3650-39040 GCA_965655955.1 Candidatus Midichloriaceae bacterium
GTAGATTTAGCTTTCACAAGACACGCAACATCAAAATTAACAGAAGAAAAAATAGAGGATATTCAATACCTAGGCTTTAGAGGAGAGGCGTTATCTTCTATTGCCTCTGTAAGCAATGTCAATCTAAAAAGCTTAGTCAAAAGTTCTTCTGAAGCATATGAAATAGAGTTACAAGCTGGCACAAAACTATTTACAAAACCTTGCTCTTTCACTCAAGGGACACAAATTATTGTAAAAGATCTTTTTTTCACAACCCCCAATAGACTAAAATTTTTAAAATCTGAGTCTTCAGAAACTTCTGCATGTTTAGATTTAGTAAAAAAATTATCCATAACTCACGAAAAAATTTCATTCAAAGTTATAGCAAATAATAAAGAAGTATTTTACTGCCCAAAGCACCAGGATAAAAAAGAAAGAATAAGTTATGTAATAGGGAAGGAGTTTTTAGATAACTCATTGCATTTTAGTAATGAAGAAAAAGCTAGTGTAAAAATATATGGCTATGCATCAATTCCCACATATAACTTCAGTACATTTTTTCATCAGAATATATTTGTCAATAAAAGAATCATAAAGGATAAACTCATAAGTGCTTCTGTAAGAATCGCATATAGAAATCTCATGGCATCAAATCGATATCCAGCAATAATTCTTTTTATTGAAATAGGAAATACAGACGTTGATGTTAATGTACATCCTACAAAGTCAGAAGTAAGGTTCAAAGATCCAAATCAACTGAAGTCCTTAATAATAAACACTATTCGCTCAGGAATTACAAATACCCCTTTACGAACATCAACAAAAATCACAAAAGAAGCTGCTTTACTTTTCAAACCTTCACAAACACTTAATTCAATTCCCAGTACTATATCTTCTAAAAATAAACAACATAGCCTTACCATTACTGGGGTAAATAGTCATGCATTTAAAGAAAGCGAATTTAAAATAAGTGAAACTTTCCAAAAACAAACCCCTTCAAAAAATATTTTCGCCCTAGATGATAGCAGGGTTGATAAATATCAGCATCAAACAAAAAAAAATTATACAAAACATGAGGAAAACCCATCACCTCCTCAAAATCATGAAATAGGATTACTTGGCCACGCAAAATGCCAAATAAACAAAACATATATCATCTCTCAATCAGAAGATGGTTTAATATTAGTAGATCAACATGCTGCACATGAAAGAATAACTCTTCATAATATAAAGCAAGAATTAAAAAATGGATCAGTAAAATCTCAAATACTACTAATACCAGAAGTAATGGAACTGAGCGATTCATTAATTGAAAACCTACTAGAGAAAAAAGGTAATTTACTGAAATTTGGCATAGAAATTGAAAGAAATGGAAAAAATCAGATTGCAGTCAGGCGAATTCCAGCAATAATGGGCAATGCAAACCCAAGATCTCTTATAGAAACTATTGCCGAAAACATATATGTCTTTAATGATGTAGATCTTTTAGAAAGTAAAATCGATGAAATTTGGGGGAATATAGCATGTCACTTCAGCATACGATCTGGCAAAATTCTCACTTTAGAAGAAATGGACTCTTTATTAAGAGAGATGGAGAAAACACCTTTAACCAGTCAATGCAATCATGGTAGACCAACCTTTGTAAAATTAAGCTTTAATGATATAGAAAAAATATTTGAAAGAATTTAACAATGAACACACAAAAAATCAGGGGAATGGTAGATATATGTGGAAAAGAAATCGAAATTTTCAACCATATAGTAGAAACCGGAAAGAAATTTGCAAATTTGTATTCTTTTGAGGAAGTAATAACCCCAATCATGGAAAAAACAGAAATTTTCTTCAACACATTGGGAGAATCCTCAGATATCCTCACCAAAGAAACCTATACTTTCCTAGATAGAGATAAAACAAGTATAACTCTCAGACCTGAATTCACAGCAGCTATTGTTAGATATATCCTGTCTAACTCTCTCATACAATCAATGCCATTAAAACTATTTTCTTTTGGAGCGCTATTTAGACACGAGAGACCACAAAAATGTAGATTGAGGCAATTCCATCAACTTAATTATGAGCACATTGGTTCTACAAGCTATAAAGCAGATGTTGAGATATTAATATTAGCATCTGAAATACTAAACTCACTTGAAATAAAAAACTATGAGCTAAAAATCAATACTTTAGCAGATCAAGAGTCTAAGAAAAAATACGAAGCTCAGTTAATTAATTATCTTATGAGATATAAAAATGATTTATCTGAAATCAGCAAGTTTAGATTAGAAAAAAATCCCTTAAGAATCTTAGATACAAAAGATGAAAAAGAGATAAAAATATTACAAGAAGCACCTGTACTGTATGACCTTCTTTCAACCCAGCAACAGAAGAATTTTTCTAACATTTTAGAACTATTAACTATCAATAACATTGATTACACAGTTGATTATAAGTTGGTAAGAGGGTTAGATTATTATTCCGGTACAGTATTTGAATTCATCACAAACGACTTAGGTGCCCAAGGAGCTTTAATCGCAGGAGGAAGATACGACGGCATATTTGAAAGAATAGGAAAAATAAAAAACATTCCAGCACTCGGGTTCGCCTGTGGAATAGAAAGAGTATCTGCTTTAATAAATACAAACAAAAATATCAACACACCCTTAATTTACATTATCCCTATTGGCGAAAAAGCAGAAAATAATTCAATCAAAATAGCCACCGAACTCAGAAAGCATAATATAAAAACCATGTTAGAACACGATATCAATCTCAAAAAAAGAATGCAAAGAGCTAATAAACTGTCTGCAAAATCTTGCCTTATTTTCGGAGATAAAGAAATAAAAGAGCATTACTTTATATTAAAAAATATGGAAAAAGGTGAAGAGAAAAAAGTTACTTTTGAAAATTTATTAAAAAACCCTTTTCAATAAGAAATTAACGCTATATACTTATAATATCATTTCTTAATGAGGGGGAAAAATGTGGGATGATAATTTTGAACCAGTCTATTTAGACTGGGAACAAGATTCTTACGATGATATTTCGTATGAATTAGAGATTGCTATAAATTCTGAATCGCAATCGGTGTTAAGAAATCGTCTAGATGGTGATGTAGATAATTTGTCAGATAATTCTGGTTTAAAGATGTTGTTTGCTGCGTATCCGCTATATATGGCATATAGCTCTCCAGCAGTATTTATTCCTTATACGTCCTATGGCGTATTGAAAACTATAGACTCTTTAGATCCACTGTTTAAATTGCCAATCATAAGTAATGACTTTTTGCACTTTAGCGTTGGAGACTTGCTTGATACAACAGCTATAAGCCTAGCATTTCGTTCTTATGGAGGAACTTTCGATCATATATCTCCATTTTTTAGCACAAGCATAGAACACTTAAAATTTGCTACAAATGCCTTAGATGCATTTTTTATTCCTAGAATACCTTTTTTTGTGAAAGATAGCATTCAACACGGTATTTCATATGCTGTTGATTCGATATCAGACACAGTATCATTATTCTCTAAATTAATGTTCAAAGGAGTCAACAAAGGGATAGTAAACGCAATTAATTTGCAAGACTCTGATGCAATCAATTTAGTAACAAGTTCTATGAAAAAAAATGCTGTCGACTTTATGAAAAATAAAGAAGACGCTGATTCATTTAGAAATACTGTTATAACCGCTGCAAAAATTGGTTGCAATAATTATTTTGGTAATAGCACAGATCCTTTTGCAGGAGTGATGCATGGAGTGTGTCTACAAATTTCAAAGAATATCATACAGAAAAATCTGAGATAATTTCTAGGCACCATTTGCCAACAATCCGATAAAAGATCTTTGGATAAAATTTTTGTCTAAAAATCTTTTTATAGGTTCGTCTTAACAGATATTTATTTAAAAAATTGATTTTTTTAGTTGTATTATTCGTTAAGAGTAGTAGATTAATAATTGACATAGGGAGTGGAACTAATTGGTCACTTTCACACATCCCCTCACTACTTTTTTTCTGCTTCTTGTGTCTCTGTTTTTCTTCACTTAAAAGCTTCTCTTAAAAATCCCGGGGTGATTGTCGATAAGTAGTTCGCCTTGATCTCAACATTATCCTTCACATTACCCTGCCCTTTAAAAGTAGTGCTCAAGATTAACCCCTCATTGCCTTTCCCAGAAAAGAGATTAAGAAAGGGTATTTTGCTAAATAAAGCATTGAACATATGCTCAGGAATCAAAACTCCTGTTAATTTAACATTCCCGTCAATACCAACACTTCCTGAAGACTTAATTGCAACTAATTCAGATTCAGCTAAGCAGTCATTAAAGAAAAATTGATTCTCTTGATAGACAACCACACATTCCAGTTTCTTAAACCGCAAACCATTTTTCTTGATATTATTTTTTATCGTAGATAACGGGGCTGAGAAAGCCAATAGATTAATCAACGAAGAATTATTATGCGTAGTAATGAAATTATGAAAAAATAAATCTCCTTTAAAAATATTATCCTCAATTCTACCCTTAATCTCCAACACCCCTTCATTTATAGTATCCACCACACCAAGAGATCTCAATAAATCCCCTCCATTTTCAGCTCTAATCACTAAAATAGGTGAGTTATAGTAAACCAAAACATCATTACCATTCATCTTACCTTTTAAAGAAAGCTTCAATTTACCACCTGCGGTGTTCTGCAACTCTATTTTTTCTATATCGAGATATAAGTTCTTTTTCAATAATAACTTTTTTACCATTATCTTTATATTTGAACCATGCCCTATATCTAAATTATTACCATTAAATATGGCAGAAACACTTTCCATTGATATATCTCTAAAATCAATAGTCTCAGCCTTCAATATAAATTTCTTATCTGAATCATTTTTCTTATATTCAAGCGAGATGTTTTTTTTAGCATTTAAAAACCTAACCACAGCTTCTGATTCATTTATATAACCAGCACCCTTTAAACTATCATCTTTTGCAACTACATTAATTTCATCAATAGTTATTTGCTTTTTTTTATCATAATAAAATCTGATCTTAGCTTGCGATTTTTCAGACATTTCCTTATTAATACCTAAAAATGGCATAGAAAAAGAAGTATTATCTAGATCAATATCACAAGTCACATCTACATTCTTCCCACCTTTTCTTTCCACAAAAGCCCTTAACAATAACTGACCATCTGAAAAATACTCAGAAGCAGGTATTTTTGCCTTTTGAAATGAATGATATGAGTCATTTGCATTGATATTAAGTTGATATCCATTACCTTTGGCAAGATATGATGTAAAAAACAATGACATATCTAGAACGGAATTTAACTTACCATCACTATGAAATTTTATCTCCCCATCTTTTATATTTAAATGAGCTTGATCAGCAACAAATGTATAATCTTTATACACATCGCTAATGGATATGCTTTTTAAAATTGCATTAAGTGAAAAATTCTTCACTCCCACCTCTTTTTCCAAAGGAATGCTAAAAGAAATCTTTGTGTCGGCATCACCATTGATATTAGGAACATCATTAAGATTATATCCGTGCAGTTTGGCCAGTTTCAATTGCGAAGATATATCTGTACTTAAGTTTGCAACTAGATCTACAGAAAAACCCTTCTCTCTGACAAGATCTATATCTGCACCGATCTTCTTGATAGCAACATTAGCTAAAGACGCACTTGCGGATTCTATCTTCACACTATCGTCCGAAACACTTACTAAAACGTCTTTAAATGCGAGCCTGGGTATGTTTTTTTTATATTTTATAGCTGTATTCTTAATCTTAATACCCACCTTTGAAGAAAGGCTATCTTTCTTGTCTAGAGTCAATTCAGATATATATCCTCCCACAACACTTTTCCTTAACCATTCTCTCACATCTGGTAAAAACTCCTTGTTCCATAAAAAAATAGTGTTTTTTGTACTTAAATTCTGAAAATTAAGATTAAATCTGTGATTTTTAGAAAAATAATCCCCAGACACTTTTATATTCTTGTTCACCACACCTTTTAGACCTGATGCTTCAATATCATTGAGATTATTTAGCATAGCAACTCTGAACGCCAATTTATCTACATGCAAAGGCTCTGATAAGAATCTAGAATGATATAAATCTCCTTGCCCTATCTGCAAAAATTCAAAAGAAATATTTTCGATAAAGTTTAAAGAGAGCAACTTTGTCGAAAACCTCAATTTAAATGCTGGCGAGTAGTTTAAAGAAAAAATTTGAACATCATTATTATCTTCCTGAGATTTGAACACCTCACCATCTATGAGTAAAAAATCTTCGCTTTGTTTACACCCGACTTTAATATCGAATTTAGCATTATTATAATTCGCCTGCGATGTAATTTGTGCCTCAAATTTCTTGCTTAAATCCCCTACCTCTATTTTAAAATTTTGCAATTTTATCGTATGAATATCACCTAATCCACTATAAAACTCGAAAGAAAAATCATCCATTGAGTACGAAAATAAATTTAACAGTTTTTTGTACTTAGGGCTTTTAAATATCTTATATATGTAGTCTATACCAGTCTCTTTATAAGGAAGGGAATATCTCTTATCACTTTTTAAAATCTGAAAAACACCATCCAACACCATCACTTTTTTCAATGAATGCTCCAAGTTTCGTCGTACCAACTCTTTCGGTGAAAATAACAATTTCAGGTTCGGGGTTTTTATATCAAAGTTTTGATATAACAGCGTAAGATTCTTGACTCCCAACACAACCGAAAAATTCTTAAGATCAAGATATAAGTGTGTGTCTATCTGTTTTATTTTGACATCTGGAATCCTTTTCTCTATCGAGCTCTTTATGACATTATTCAGAAAAGACGCGTTTTTTACTCCTATATACTCAAAAAACAAAATTAAAAAAAATACAAAAGCAAACAAGCTTGAAACAAGCTTGAAGTACCACTTATTTCTTATCCTATACATATATGACATTTTACTTAGAAGAAAAAATCGATTTTCCTATATTACCCAATGATTCAACTGACATGCTCTCAACTCTCAAAGATTTTACATCGGTCATATTGTTTTTAATTAAAGAAGTATTAAAAAAATTAGCTTTGCTGAAATTTGAATCGCTTAGATTGTTATTTATCAATTTAGAAAAACCTATTGTGGAGTTGAAAAAATTTGCGTCTTTAATATCACAAGAATTAAAATTAGTGTTAAGAATCTTTCCTCTCAAAAAGTTATTATGATCTAAATTTGACTCAAAGAAAGATGATTGACTGATTGTAGCATCTACTAATGTCGAGAGATTGTAATCAGATTTGATAACCTGCATATTATTAATTGTGGCATTGCTAAATATCCCCGCTATAAAACTACTATTATTTTTAATAATAAAATCATTCACAGTGCTTTTTCTAGCGTTAAACATGAAAGATAATGTGCTATCAAATTCTATATTTTTCAAAACACATTCTGGGCAATAAAAGAATTCTAATTTTGAATTTGCAAAATTCACCGTTTCAAATTTTGAAAATTGAAAATCTGATTTTCTGATCATAGCCTTGTCCAAAGTAGAATGTATAAAAGATGAATTCAAAAAGTCTGATTTGATAATTTCCACTTCTTGCAAAGACGCCCCATCAAACTTTGCTGCGTCAAACTTACTATGCAACACCTTGAGATTCTTGAAATCCGCTTTTGTAAAATTAGCATTGGTTACAAAACTATTAGAAAAAGTTACCTGGTTAACCTTAGCATCTCTAAAATCAGATACTGATAAATCTGCGTTGATAAATACGCTATTCTCAATCAAAGCATTTCTAAAAATAGCTCCTTCTAAAAATGTGTCATGAAACTTACAATTCTTAAGTATACTGGAATGCATACTCACTCCATACATTATAGCATCTGAAAAATCTATTCCTGATAAATCCAAATTATTTAAATTTTGCGTCAATTGCTGAGAAATATTTGCCACCTCACCATTTTTACGTTTCTGCTCCATAAACTGTATCAAATCCTCTCTAGTTACAGAAGAGGGTGAGCTCATCCCAACTGGGGCTTTTAAAAAATCAGGCAAGTGCTCTTTATTTTCATATTTTTCTAGCACATCACGAACTGTCATGTGATCATCACCTGATGACATGGAATAATGCACAGCATTAAGCGTTATTATAGCGCTTAGCAAAAAAAATCTCATATACAACATATACTTATATTAAAAGTGCCGCCTTATACACTGCTCAGCAATTTGCACAGCATTAAGTGCAGCACCTTTCCTTAAATTATCACTCACTATCCACATATTTAAAATGTTTTTTTCAACATCTTGTCTAATTCTTGAGACAAAAACCTCTTTCTTACCCACGCTATCAAGTGGCGTAAAGTAATCATCACCCGTCTTCTTGCTTGTTAACACTCCATCCATTTGACCTAGAATTTCATATGCCTGATCTGGAGCAATATCTTTCTCAAATTCTACATTAACAGACACACTATGCCCAACAAAAACAGGAATACGAACACAAGTTGCACTCACATCAATGTCAGCTTCCAGCATTTTCCTAATCTCATTTTTTACTTTAATCTCCTCATATGTATCACCAGATGGAGCAAATTCATCTATCTTAGGTATTATGTTAAAAGCTATACTCTTATTTGTATCAAATTCCGTGAATGCACTAAAAATCTTTTCCCTAGTTTGAGAGTAGAGCTCATCCATCGCCCTTTTTCCAGCACCCGAAACTGATTGATATGATGAAAGAACTATTCGATATATTTTTCCATAATCATGCAGCTTTTTTAATGCCATAACCACAGGAATAGCAACGCAATTGGGATTTGCAACTACGTTAGAATTACCTAAAGAATGAAGATTAACTTCCGGCACAACCAAAGGAACATTATCATGCATTCTGTAATGCGAAGACAGGTCTATCACAACTTTTGCTTTTTCCCTTGCTAAATCAACAAATTTCGAAGAAATATTAGATTCTGTAGCAAAAAATACTATATCATCTTCATCAAAAGAATGCTTTGATAAGTCCTGAACACCTATAACATCATCTCCAAAGGAAACACTTTTCCCAGCTGAATCACGAGAAGCCAATGCCTTAATGGTGGCAATATCAATAGAGCTTGCTGATAATGTTTTTAATATCTCACGCCCCACATTACCCGTGGCACCAACAACCGATACATTGAACTTCATAACAGACCATAGTTACATTTTTCAGATAACTAAGAGTATAAAGGCTATCATCAAATTATAAAGATTTTTTCTTTATAATTTCCTCTATTTTTTCTGGAGTTACATTTTCATGATACAAATCATTTATCTGCACAACAGGAGCGTTGACACAAGCCCCTAAACATTCGACCTCAACTAATGAAAACTTGTTATCTTCTGTCGTTTCTCCAAGATCAATATTTAGCATCTCTTTACATTTTAGCGTTATCTCTTTTGCTCCACGAAGCATACATGGCGTTGTTCTACAAACCTGAATAAAATGCTTCCCCACAGGCTGCTCGTTATACATAGAATAAAAACTAACCACTTCATACACTTCTCTAATTGACACTCCTAATAAATCCGCCACATACTCCATAGCAACTTTTGGAATCCAATTGTTGTTTTGCTTTTGAACTAAGTGAAGAAGAGGCATTAAAGCACTTTTTTGCTTGTCTTTAGGGTATTGAGCTATGCAATCTTTCGCCAGCTTTAAATTTTCCTCAGTAAATACAAACCTTTCTGGCTGCTTGAAGATTTTTTCCTTTAACATTGAAACCATTTTTCCAACCTTACCTATCTATTTCACCAAATACTATGTCCATGCTACCAATATTTGTCACAACATCTGCAAGCATATGACCTTGACTCATAAACTCAAGGGCCTGTAAATGGGCAAATCCTGGTGCCCTGATATGACATCTATAAGGTTTCCCCGAACCATCTGCAACAAGGTACACCCCAAACTCTCCTTTTGGTGCTTCAACTGGCATATATACATCACCAGCAGGAACCTGAAATCCTTCTGTGTACATTTTAAAATGATGTATCAATGACTCCATAGAACTCTTCATCTCACTTCTTGTAGGTGGCGCAACCTTAAGGTTATCTGTCATGAATTCACCATCAGGCATTTCGTTTAAGCATTGCTTAATGATTTTGATAGACTCATACATCTCAGCCATACGAACTAAATACCTATCATAACAATCTCCCTTTTTACCCACTGGTATCTTGAAATCCATTTTTTCATACACTTCATAAGGCTGTGATTTTCTTATATCCCATGGAATACCAGAAGCTCTTAACATAGGCCCTGTAAAACCTAAGTCGACAGCATCTTGTTTTGAAACCACACCTATGTCCACAAGACGTTGTTTGAATATTGGATTATTGTCCAAAACACCTTCCATATCCTCTAATTTCCTAGGTAATTCCTCAAAAAACAAAGCTATATCATTAATCAATTTTTGATCAACATCATGCAATACACCGCCTGGTCTAAAATAATTAGCATGCAGCCTGGCTCCACTCACCCTCTCATAAAACTCCATCATCACCTCTCTTTCTTCAAACATCCAAAGAAGGGGTGTCATAGCCCCAACATCCAGTGCAAATGTTGTGATATTTAACAAATGATTTAATATTCTTGTTATCTCACTGAACATAACTCTTATGTATTGAGCTCTCAGTGGCACTTTTGTATCAGTCAGTTTCTCAACAGCTAAAGCAAAACAATGTTCTTGGCACATCGGCGAAACATAATCCAACCTATCAAAGTATGGCAATGCCTGTATATATGTCTTATGCTCTATTAATTTCTCAGTCCCTCTATGAAGCAACCCTATATGTGGATCTGCTCTTTCCACCTTCTCACCATCTAATTGCATCACCAATCTCAAAACTCCATGTGCTGCAGGGTGCTGTGGACCAAAATTAATGGCTACATTTTTTACTTTTTTATCCATGTCAAAAAAATAATAAACTCTAGTCCACAGTGATAACATTTATATCTATATAATTCAAACAAGTCTTACTTTATGCTATGCGCAGCACTTGCAGAAAATATACATACCTGATATAATCGCACCTAATAGCTGGTTAATATATTATGAAAAAGCAACCTTTGATGCCTAAAGCCACTGCATTGTGGTTAATTGAAAACACTTGCCTGACCTTTGATCAAATAGCCGACTTTTGTGGATTACATCTTCTTGAAATCCAGGGAATTGCTGATGGAGAGATTGCAAGCCATATAAAGCCCATAGATCCAACCACTCATGGACAGCTAGTTAAAGATG
Source organism: Candidatus Midichloriaceae bacterium (assembly GCA_965655955.1). Classification (GTDB taxonomy): domain Bacteria; phylum Pseudomonadota; class Alphaproteobacteria; order Rickettsiales; family Midichloriaceae; genus CBFHIH01. Next base: position 14,909 of record CBFHIH010000004.1, read on the forward strand.
AAATTAGTAGGTGCGAACATGATAAAAATGCCACTCTAAACTTCTCGCCTCTTGCTATGCAAATGATGAATGAGCAAAAAAAGAAGATGAAGAGTTTTCGATACACTCCTAAAGCTAGAAGGGAAGATAAGCCCAATGCCATTGCTTGGTTTCTCAAGAATTGCCCTGATATACCAACATCAAAAATATGCAAGCTGATAGGTACCACAAAAAACACTATAGATCTGATTAAAAATAAGGAACATTGGAATTCTAGCAATATAGTTCCTAAAGACCCTGTATTACTTGGCTTGTGCACCCAACAAGATTTAGATTTTGAGCACGAAAGAGCTAAAATCACTTCTGCTAAAAAAGCCGCTATAAGTTAAGAGCTGAAGCGCGTGTACAATTAATAAGGTACGATCTTAAACTATACGTAATCTTCATACACCGCTAATTGTGATTTGCGATCTCAGGATTTTTATAGTAATAGATTTATTGCTAAACATATTAATGACAAAATGAAGGATACTTTTAAAGCCATTCTTAGTGGCGCATTTCTTTTATTTCTTCTCAACTTAATATTCTTAAAAAACAGGTTATTTATTGATGGGGCATGGAGCTTCAAGATCTTTAATGTATGTTGCGCATTAGGCATTTCATTGTTTTTTACATCCATTGTTTCATTCTCGAGATCTTTTTACATCATCACCTTTTTCATCGCACTGATGATTGGATCGGTATTATCATATTACAAGATGTTTTATGGAGTAGGATTTAACGAAGCTATACTTGAATCTGTACTGCATACCGACCTAGCAGAGGTGTTATCTGTCATGAACTTTAAGATTCTCTTATGGATTCTGGTTTTATTTATTATTCCTTATAGCGCTCTGGTGAAATTCTCCAAAAGCCTTGATTTTAAAAAGAAAGGTAATTACGTCGGGATACTAGCTTTTGCCTTTTTAGGCTTAGTGATTTTTGCATTACCGATCTTTTTTATAAAAAAAGGAAGCTCGGTGAGTTTTATGAAAAGTGGCTTGATGAATTTATATCCTTCCAATGTGATCATCAGCACAAATAATTATCTTAAGAAGCATAATCTTAAAGCAAAAAACAAATTCAAGAAAAACGCCTTTGCTCAACACAAATTTAATTTTTCCGATAAAGGAACAAAGGTTGTTTTGGTGATTGGAGAATCTGCAAGAAGTGACAGATTTAGCATCAATGGTTATCAAAGAGACACAACTCCAAATTTAAACCACGTTAATAATCTAGTGAGCTTCAATGATGCTTGGGCACTTGCAACTCACACAGTTGATGGGTTGAAGAATATCTTTAAGATTCATCCTTTTGAAAATGAATATACATTCATTAAGATCTTTAATGATTTAGGCTTTCAAACATATTGGGCTAGCATGCAGTCCATAAGAACCACGGTTAATGTTTTGAACCCAGAAGCTAATCATTTAATCTCCAGAGAAATGATTATGCATGATAAACAAGGGGCTATGCGAGATGAATATCTTATTAAAACACTTTCTGACATATTAAAAAAAAACAAGAATCAAAATACTTTAGTGGTTTTACATACAATGGGAAGCCACCATATCTATGATGATAGATACACAGATGAATTCACAAAATATACCCCAACCTGTTCCTATAATCAGGAAGGATCCTATTTAAAAAGAATTTTAGATAGCGCATCAGATAGAAGTTCTTGTTACTCAAAAAAAGAATTGGATAATTCCTATGACAACACCATAGTCTATACAGATTACGTTTTGAGTGAATTAATCAAAGATCTCAAAGATGAGAAAGCTCTCTTGATATATATTTCAGATCATGGTCATTCTTTAGGGGAAAATGGCATATATCTTCATGCTGCAAATTATGAAAATGCACCCAAAGAGCAGCTTCACATTCCATTTATAATATGGTTTTCTGATAAAATGTTAACTACCCCAGGAATAAAAAATAAAATGCTGAATGCCACATATAATTCTGCCAAAAAAGTTGATCAAAGCAGTTTGATTTATTCAATATTGGATTGTATCAATATAGAATCTGATTTTATTAACAAACAAAAAAGTGTGTGCTCGGAAAGTTTTAGCACATAACATTATGAAGTTCCGTGTTGTTAGAAAAAATGGAAAGTAGATTTTTTGTATGAGTTTTATTGCATCCAACATCTCTTGCCATTTTGTTCGCCTGAACAACAAGCGCTTGATCTGTAATAATGTCAAAAAATCTAAAACCTTGATCCCCGCTTTGTCTTGTGCCAAAATATTCTCCCGCTCCCCGTATCTTCAAATCTTTTTCTGCAATAACAAAACCATCTGTATGTTTACGAAAAATATCAAGTCTTTGACGCCCTTCTTTGCTTAGTTTATTGCCATATAATAAAACACAATAAGACTTTTCTTTTCCTCTACCAACCCTACCCCTTAGTTGATGAAGTTGAGATAAACCAAATCTTTCAGCATTTTCAATTACCATGATAGTCGCCTCTGGAACATCAATGCCAACTTCAATCACAGTGGTTGCCACTAAAACAGAGATATTGCCGACCTTAAAATCTTCCATAACTTTTTGTTTTTCTAAAAATGTCATTTTCCCATGCAAGACAGAAATCGCATTCGATACTTTTTCTTTTAAATAACCAAATCTTTCCTCTACATATGCCAAATCTAGTTTTTCTGATTCTTCTATCAATGGACAAACCCAATATATTCTATTTCCTGCATTGATCATTTGTGTTAAATTTTCTGCGAGGTCATCAATCTTAGATTGAGAAAGTAGCTTTGTGATAATTGGAACATTAGAGATAGGTTTGTTCTTAATTGTGCTCACATCTATGTCTCCATAAAAAACCATACTCATTGTCCTTGGAATCGGCGTTGCTGATAGCATCAATAAATCTTGCGCTTCTTTTTCGCTTTTATTATTCAAAAGCGCTCTTTGGTGCACTCCAAACCTGTGCTGTTCATCAATAACCACAAGCCCCAATTTTGAAAAAGCAACTGCATCTTGAAATAATGCATGGGTTCCAATTAGCAGATCAATCTCATTGTTTTCGAGTTGTTTTAATAAGAGCTTTTTGTTTTTGGCAGACATGCTGCCAACAAGAAGATCCGTTCTTACGTCTAAACTTGAGAGCAAATTTTTACAATTATTATAATGCTGATATGCAAGAATTTCAGTTGGAACCATAAAAGCAACCTGATATCCCGATTCAATGGCATTAAGCGCTGCAGATATTGCAACTATAGTTTTTCCACACCCCACATCTCCTTGCAGTAACCTTAACATTCTTTTAAGAGACCTTTGATCCTGCTCTATTTCTAGTAACACATTTTTTTGTTCTTGAGTTAATTGAAACGGTAAAGATTCTAAAAATCTTTTCTTAAGATCACCAAAGCGCATGCTTCCTTTCTCATTCAAGCTTTCTCTAAATTTATTTTTGAGTTCTTGCATGGATATCTGGTTATACAACACTTCATCAAAAGCCAATCTTTGTCTTGCTTTTTGCATTTTTAAATTATCAACTTCTGAAGGAGAGTGAATATAACAAAGTGAACCTATAAAAGAGCTCCACTGATTTTTTTCTAAAATCTCTTGTGATATCCATTCATCGATTTTAGGCATATTTCTTAAAACCCCTTGCACAAGATATGCTATTAATCTTGAGGTAATGCCAGGTGTTTTTTGATATATAGATTCTATTTTTGGTATTTTATATTTTTCGCTCTTATGCACTACGATGTCCGGATGAGGCATATATATTTCATGCCCCTTGATAGAAGCTTTGCCACTAATTATAATTTCTGTATTTGGCACAAAGAGTTTTTTTATATATGGGGGAATTTTATTAAAATATACTAAGGTTATAGTTCCAGACTCATTTCTACATAAAATTTTACTTGGCTTATTTTTATTGAACCCCAAATTTAGCGCAATATCCTCAACTGTAACATCAAGAGTTAATATATCATCATGCTCTATGTCATATATCGCTGGTGCATATGCACGATTGATATAATCGTAAGGCAAATACAGCAAAAGATCTCTGAATGTTCGTATATTGAGCTTTAGGAAAAGGGATTTTTTACTTTCACCAACGTTGGGAATGGATGATATAGACGTAAAGAGATATTTATTTAAATCCTGATTCACTATTTTATGATCAATAATTCAGATTTTAGCTTTTTAATTATATCTCTTAATTTCGCAGCTTTTTCAAATTCTAGATTCTCTGCTGCCTCAAACATCTCTTTTTCTAAGTGATATATATCATCTTCTGCAAAATTATTGTTCTCATTAGAATCCTTTTCCCCCTTTTTCCCCTTTTTCGATCTCATCATTTCTAGTATTTCAGAAAGACCATTTTCTAAGCTTTTTTCTATGCTTTTTGGCGTGATATTATTTCTTAGATTATATTCTTCTTGAATTTTTCTCCTTCTGTTGGTTTCACCAACTGCTTTTTTTATAGAATTAGTCTCCTTGTCAGCATATAAAATCACCCTCCCCTCTTTGTTTCGTGCCGCCCTTCCTATTGTTTGCACCAAAGATGTTTCTGATCTTAAAAAACCTTCTTTATCTGCATCAAGAATAGCAACTAACGAACATTCTGGTATATCAAGGCCCTCTCTGAGCAAATTCACGCCTATTAGCACATCATGCACTCCTTCTCTTAATTGCTGAATGATTTCTACACGCTCTAATGTCTTAATGTCAGAATGCATATAAACTGCTTTAACACCCACTTCATTTAGGTATTCTGAAAGATTTTCTGCCATTTTTTTAGTCAGAGTTGTCACTAAAACTTTTTTCCCTGCAACAGCAACATCTTTGCACTCTCCAATTAGGTCGTCAATTTGCCCCTCACACTTTCTTATTTCGCAAATTGGATCAAGCAATCCTGTTGGTCTTATGATTTGCTCTATATATGTGTTATTAACATATTCTAATTCTTTAGGTCCAGGCGTTGCAGAAACAAAAATAGTTTGAGGCCTCATTTGATTCCATTCCAGATATTTAAGAGGTCTGTTGTCAAGCGCTGAGGGCAATCTGAAACCATAATCCACTAATGTTTGTTTCCTTGCTCTATCTCCATGATACATGCCAGAGATCTGCGGCAATGTCACATGGCTTTCATCTATGAACAGCAATGCATCATTTGGCAGATATTCAAAAAGAGTTGGCGGAGGTTCTCCTGGTGCTTTTCCAGATAAATAACGTGAATAATTCTCTATTCCCTTACATGCGCCACTTTGTAACATCATCTCTATATCAAACTTCGTGCGCTCTTCTATTCTTTGCGCCTCAATAAGCTTACCCTGTGATTTCAGCTCTACAATCCTTTCCTTTAGCTCTGATTTTATATATTTTATTGCCTGTTCCAAAGTTGGCCTCGGCGTGACATAATGGCTATTAGCAAAGATTATCACTTCTTCTAAAGACTTTGTTTTTTCACCTGTTAGAGCGTCAAATTCATTGATCTTTTCAACTTTCTCATCGTCAAAAGTAATTCTCCAAGCTCTATCCTCATAATGCGAAGGAAATATGTCGATATTATTCCCTCTAACCCTAAAAGAGCCACGCACAAAATTTAATTCCGTTTTTTTGTATTGCAGTTCTATGAGCCTTGATAACACATCTCGTCTGTTATAACTATGTGCCTTTTTTAATAAAAAAGACATTTGCAGATAAAGCTCTGGAGCTCCGAGACCATATATGCAAGAAACAGAAGCAACAACAATCACATCTCTTCTTTCAAGGAGCGCTCTGGTTGCAGAATGGCGCAATAAATCAATCTGTTCATTGATCATTGCGTCTTTTTCAATATATGTCCCTGTTTGTGGAATATATGCTTCTGGCTGATAATAGTCATAATATGAAACAAAGTATTCAACCGCGTTGTTAGGGAAAAACTCCTTCATTTCGCTGTATAGCTGAGCTGCCAGGGTTTTGTTGTGCGCAAAAATGAGTGCTGGCTTGTCGCATTCTTTGATGACATTGGCCATTGTGAAGGTTTTCCCAGACCCTGTCACACCAAGCAATGCTTGATTTTGCTTTCCTTTGATCACGCCTGCAACGAGATTTTTTATCGCCTGAGGTTGATCTCCTTGCGGTTGATAAGAGCTATTTAAAACAAATTGATTCATTATACGAATGTGAGTTTCCACTGAAAGATACTATAACATAAATTTTTGATCAAACACGCAAAGAAGATCTTTTCTATATAATGTTTTTTTGTTAGTATGGCAAAAATAACAAGAATAATAAAAATCATGTCTAGAGTTTCAGATGCAACGACAAATGATTGGGAAATGGAGAAAGCAAGGCTGCGAACAGCAGGCGCTGATCCCCTTCAAGTTGCCGAGACAGAAGAGATCAATAAAAAGGTGGAAGGATATAACCAGGATGTTATTGATATCAACATGGAGATTAACTCTTTTAATCAACTGACAACTAAGATAGATTTTTTGAAAACAAGTGTTGATGGGTTGCTTTACAGTGATTCTGCGCTTAGTAACAAAGAAACTTCGTTTGATAAAAGATCTGTTTCAGTACCCAAAGATTTCTTGGATAATGTTGCCGATGTTTCTGTTAAATCGAAAGTCGCAGCAGGATATTCGGCAACAGTTGAAGTTAAACAACTTGCAAAAGCCAGTGTAAAAGCAAGCAATGCTAGTTGGACTGACTCACAAGAGATAGGAAACTTTAAAAAAGGCATTTCGCCTAATCCAAATCCTTTTAGTCCGCCATCTACACCAAGTAGTGACAAAATCTCTTTCGATTTTAATGAAGGGCTTAAAAGCAAAAACTTTGGTTATTCAGACTCTCATGTTTCAGGAGCATTTCAGGAAGGTGAGTTCAGAATTGGTGAGAATCTGAAAATTAAAGTAGAAAATGGTGATACATTTCAAGGTTTGGTCAAAAAAATAAATGATGCTTCAGAAAAACTTTTTGCTGACAATGAAAAAGTTAAGGCCTCAATAGAACAAGATGGAACAGATTATTATATATGGATCCGGTCTGCTTCCAATTCAAACGCCCCTCTTAAGGTTTCAGGTGGTGCATTAAATGGAAACTTTGCTGATTCAAAGATCAAGCAAGTTGATGTCGATTCCTATGCTTCAGATAAAGTAAATGATGTTTTAGCAAAGGTACAAAAGGTGATGAAAGAAAATTCCTTCACCATGCGCTATTCTCAAGGTAATATAGTAATTTCATCAGACATCACCGGTAAAGACACAGCGTATAAAAGCCCAGGATTTGACTCTTTATTTGATATAAAAGAGGAACAGCAAGGGCAAGATGCAGAAGTTGTTGTCAATGGCATAACTTACACCTCAAATTCAAACACTGTTTCAACTGAAGACTTTGTGTTTGAGTTGAAACAAACTACATCGGGGCAAGAAATAAACTTAACTGTTCAAAACGATACTGAAGAAATCACAAAGCAAATACAGGAACTGATAAAAAATTATAATGAAGATTTCTCTATTTTTATAGCTAAACAACTGATGAGAGTGCAGGATCCTGACAGACATTCAAAGCCCGCTAAAGATGCTTACTTGGCTGAGCATCAAGATATGTTACATAGCTTGAATGAAAAAGTGATTGATCAAATCTTTAGGCCTCTTTTGAATTATGGAATTGATATAAAAGACATAGACTATACACAAGAAGCAGATAAAGAATCTAAAGAAGTATATCTCCCGCAAAAACTCACTCGTATCGCGCTAGACGAAAAGAAATTTGAAAAAGCATTGCAAAATAATTTTGATACGGTTAAAAAAATTATTGCTGGAAAACCATTTGTTTCTAATAATACTGAATTTTCACTGGATCAATTTAATACTGCAACATTTAATCTTTCAAAAGTAGATAGCCTAAACTACGAAATCAAAAATAGCGTGCCAAGTGTAGAAGCTATTTTTCAAGATGGTTCAAAGCAGACTTATAATGCAAAATTTGATGGAAATAAGATAATCGTTGATGATTCATCATCTCCTTTCAATAACTTTTCTGTTGTTTTTTTTGGTGATAAAACAAGTAATCACACCGCTAAAATAACCTATGATCCAGGAGCTGCTAAAAATTCATATAACACCTTAACTAGTTATTCTAATGATCCTGCCTCAGGAGACGCAATGAAGCCACGTGGGCAAATTCAAAATATGTTAACAGGCTCAATAGCTTCAAAAAAGAATGAAGCGGAATTGACATATAAAGATAAACTTGAATGGGCTAAAAATCAGAAAGCGTCTATTAACCGCATATGGGCTAAAGTGCGAATGGCTGAACAACAATCGAATTATATTAATGATCTTTATAAAGCAATGGATGAGCAAAATAAAGGATGAATGACTTCCTCTACACCTTGAACTCTGAAAAAGAAGATATCACCAAATCTAAGGGCTATAATCCTTATGAAAACAGCAAAACACCTGTGGTTGAGGATGAGGGATACTTAATATATATAAAATCATTGATCCGCATCAATGACACTTTGTTGAAAATGCAAAAATTGCATGGAGATCTAGAGGGCTTTAGGATGACACAAAGTATAAAATTAGAAATAGAAAAACAAATCCTGAGTCATGTCGAGCATATATCCAAGATTTTAGCAGAGTTCATCAAGCTGTTCAGTATTGTTTACGATGATTCTTTAAAACAGTTATACGAATTTTTTTATAGAAATATAGTGTTTCTTGATGTTCAAGTGAAAAGTTTTCCTTTGAAATATGAGGCAAAATACATTACCGAATCTTTGAAAATATCTAGAAAGTTACAAGCTATCTTCGAGAATTTAGAATCTCAAAGACGCAAAGACTCAGAAAGTCAAAATCATCAAAAAGCACAATCAAGCTCTGAAGATTCAAACTAGGATTCTTATGTTATACGTAATAGGAATTGGCACTAATCTCGGAAATAGAATTAAAAATTTGAACATAGCTATTGCATATTTGTATTCTTTGTTTGATGTCAAAAAATTATCAAGGATATATAGATCATCTGCGCTTTTATCCGCAGATTGCCCTTTGGAATGGAACTTGGATTTTTTAAACATGGCAGCATTAATTGACTACACTGGCTTTACTCATGTTTTTTTTGAAAAATTACAGGACATTGAGACTGCGATGGGCAAAAAAAAAGAATCAAAGTACGCTCCAAGAGTTATAGATCTTGATATACTGATTGCAGATAGCGGATATGTGTACAATAAAAAAAATTTACAAATACCTCACAAAGAGTTGTTAAACAGAGATTTTGCTCTTGCCCCTGCACAAGAAGTTGCACCGGATTTTTTTTATCCATTGACCAACAAAAAATTATCAGTACTCTACAAAGAGTATATAAAAGCGGGGAAGCCTTGCTTTATTAAAGAATGTTTTGAATGTAATGGCAAAAATCACATTAAATAACACATCGTTAGAATTCTCTGAGGAGATTTCTGGCAAAGACTTGATGATGAAACAAGTTGACAGAAGTTTGCATAACCAGTGTTTGGCGATAAAGATAGATGGAAAAATATGTGATTTATCTGACATTATACCAAAGGGCTCAACTGTTGAGTTCGTGAAAGCAGATTCAGAAGATGGCTTAGAAATTATCAGGCATGATTCAGCACATATATTAGCACAGGCAGTGAAGAGAATCTTCCCAAAAGCACAAATCACGATCGGTCCAACAATAGAAAATGGCTTTTATTACGATTTTGCAGATATCGAAGCTTTAAATGAGGATGCTTTTGAGAACATTGAAACGGAAATGCAAAAAATCATTGATGAAAAAATAGAGATAAATAAAACCACTGTATCTAAAAAAGAGGCAATTGATTATTTTCAAAAAATAGGAGAGCTATATAAAGTTGAGATCATTTCTGCACTTCCAGCCGAGCATGTTTCGCTTTATACCCAAGGAGAATTCACAGATTTATGCAGGGGACCGCATTCTCCTGACACTTCAAGGGTGAAGGCTTTTAAATTAATGAAAGTATCTGGCGCCTATTGGCGTGGAGATAGTAAAAACCCTATGCTTCAAAGGATTTATGGAACTGCTTGGTCAAATAAAAAAGAGCTGAAAGCTTATTTAGAAATGCTCAAAGAAGCTGAGAAAAGAGATCATAGAAAGCTAGGAAAACAATGTGGTTTATTCCATTTTCAACAGGAAGCCCCTGGCTGCGTGTTTTGGCATCCAGATGGATGGAGCTTGTTTCAAAATTTAGTTAATTACATAAGAGATAAGCACAATAAAAATGGTTATTTAGAGATCAACACTCCAGAAATCATGGAGCAAAGATTATGGGAAAATTCAGGTCATTGGGAGAAATTTCAAGAAAATATGTTTGTTGCAAAAACCCATGATGAAGATAAAACCTACGCCGTGCGTCCTATGAATTGTCCTGGTGGCATACAAATATATAATCAGGGCATAAAAAGCTATAGGGATTTACCTTTGAAATTAGCTGAATTTGGCAAAGTATATAGAAACGAGCCCTCTGGGGCGCTTTATGGTTTAATGAGAGCCAGAGGATTCACTCAAGATGATGCCCACATATTTTGCACAGAAGAGCAAGTAGCGGATGAATGCATCAAAGTTTGTAATTTAGTGATAGAGATATATAAAGACTTTGGATTTAAAGACATAAAGGTGAAATTTTCTGATAGACCAGAGAAAAGAATCGGAGAAGACAACATATGGGATAAGGCTGAAAATGCTTTGCTTAAAGCTGTTCAAAAAGCTGCATTGTCATATGTGATCAACAAAGGAGAAGGAGCGTTTTACGGACCTAAATTGGAATTTGTGTTAAAAGATGCAATCGGAAGAGATTGGCAGCTTGGAACCCTGCAGGTTGATTTTAATTTACCAGAAAGATTAGATGTGAATTATGTTGGTGACGATGGGAAAAAACATAGACCAGTGATGTTGCACAGAGCGCTCTTTGGTTCTATAGAAAGATTTTTAGGTATATTAATAGAGCATTGTTTTGGCGTATTTCCACTATGGCTTGCCCCTGTACAAGTGGTTCTTGCTACAATTTCTGAATCTGCAAACGATTATGCTATTGAACTTGAACAAAGGTTTATAAAAGAAGGAATAAGATGCAAATTAGATATCACTAATGACAAAATTAGTTATAAAATTCGTAATCATTCACTCAAGAAAATACCAATAATATTGATCTTAGGAGATAAAGAAAGAGATGATAAAACTGTTGTTGTAAGAAAAATAGGTAATAAACCTCAAGAAACACTTGAGATAAATGACTTTATTATTAGAATATTAGAAGAAATCAAAGATAGGAGTTCGTCATAAACATAAAGCACATTAAGATAAATTTATCTATCCAAGCACCGAAAGTTCGCCTCATTGACAGCAATGGTGAAATGCTTGGCGTATTTGAAAAAAGAGCTGCCGTTCATATGGCAAGGCAGCAAGATCTTGATTTAGTTGAGGTCTCACCTAATGCAGATCCGCCTGTTTGCAAAATATTGGATTTTGGAAAATATAAGTATGAACTAACTAAAAAATCTAATGAAGCCAAAAAACGTCAAAAAACAACAGAAGTTAAAGAGGTCAAATTAAGACCCAATATAGCTTCAGGAGACTTGTTGGTGAAATTAAATAACGCAAGAAGATTCATAGAAGAAGGAAATAAAGTCAAAGTTAGCTTATTTTTCAAAGGAAGAGAAATAACACATTCAGAAGTCGGAATAGAGGTGATGAACAAGTTTAAGGAAGAAGCATCATCTTTTTCTAAAATTGAATTAGATATGAAAAAAGAAGGAAAGCAAATATTCTTAATCTTAGCCCCCAATAAAATTAATCCATGAAAAAAAACTTGACTCCTAAGCAAATTGTTCAAGAGCTTAATAAATATATCATTGGACAAAAAGAAGCAAAAAAAGCTGTTGCTATTGCTTTGAGAAATAGATGGAGGAGAAAGCAAGTTGCAGAGAATCTAAAAAAAGAAATTATACCTCATAATATTTTAATGGTTGGACCTACTGGCGTTGGAAAAACTGAGATAGCCCGAAGATTGGCGGATTTAACTCATTCTCCGTTCATAAAAGTTGAGGCTACAAAATTTACAGAAGTTGGCTATGTTGGCAGAGATGTTGAGTCTATTATTAGAGACCTAGTTGAAGTAGCTGTCCAAATGACTAAAGAGTCTATGTCTTCCGAGATTGAGCAACAAGCCTTTTATAATGCAAAAATAAAGCTTGTTGAAATACTTGTTGGTAAAAATGCAACCGATGAGACAAAAAGCGCTTATTTTGATAAACTTAATAAAGGAGAATTAGACGAAAGAGAGGTTGAGATACCAGTAAATAAAAAATCTCCTGCTAATTTTGATGTACCAAATTTTGATATGTCCAATCCTTCAAATGGTCGTGTTGGAATATTTAATATAGGAGAGATTTTTGAGAAATCCCTTGGTGTACAAAAAACTAAGAACATAAAAACCAAAGTTCCAGAAGCATTAAAAGAGTTAACTCAGCAAGAAAAAGAATCTTTGATTGACCAGCAGGCTGTAATTGATAGGGCATTAACCTTGGTAGAGGAAGAGGGGATAGTGTTTTTAGATGAAATAGATAAAATAGTAGGTGGTGGTGTCCATAAAAGGAGCGACGTGAATAGAGAAGGAGTGCAGAGAGATTTATTACCCATCATAGAAGGCACAACTGTCAGCACTAAATATGGCATTGTTAAAACAAATCATATTTTATTTATTTCTTCAGGAGCATTTCACTTATCAAAACCATCTGATTTACTACCAGAACTACAAGGAAGACTCCCTATACGTGTTGAACTCCATCCTCTTGGAGAGAATGATTTGCTTTCTATTTTACAGGAACCAGAAAATTCTTTAACAAAAAAATATGAAGCTCTTTTTAACACTGAAGGAGTTGTGCTAAAATTCTCTAAAGATGGATTAAAGGAGATAGCTAGTTTATCAGCAAAAATCAATAATGAAGTTGAAAACATAGGGGCTAGAAGATTGTATACGCTTTTTGAGAAAATCTTGGAAGAAATAAGCTTTGTAGCTAATGAAATGCAAGGACAAATCATCACAGTTGATAAAGATTTTGTTAATGACAGAGTCAACTCCACCAACATTAAGCATAAAGACGATTTAAATAAGTTCATCTTATAAAAATCTTATAAGTTAATATCCAAAAACTTTTTTGACTTCTTAAAAAGACCATCACACAATTAGAAGTTTGTAGAAAGGGCAAAAATAAGAAACAGAGTTTATCATGATAAATGAGGATCACAGTTTTTACTCTGACGCCCAAATTGCATAAAAGAGCTATTATGCAACGGTCTTTTAAAGACAGTTGCTTGCACAAACTTAGCTTCTGGTATATAACTGATCAGTTGCCTCTGTGGCGGAATGGTAGACGCGGCAGACTCAAAATCTGCTGTCCTTTTTGGACGTGCTGGTTCGAATCCTGCCAGAGGCACCATCTTTTTTTAATCTAATCAGCTTTTATCATTAAACATTGAGTGAAGCTAAGGATATATGTCTTCACTATTTTTTCTGGATAAATTTCACCTAAACAAGATCGATATTTTGAAATTTGCTGTAGATATCTTTGGGGAATTCGACCTATTTTTAATAATGAACCTTGATCATATTTTATTTCAATGATTGTTATATCATTGGTATTCATAACCAGTTTATCAATTACCATCAAAGCATTGTTATGATAAAATGGGATTTCTGATCTTACATTATCTTCTAGCATCATAGGAAAACGTTTGAAGATTTTTTGACACTGCAAAAGTATTTCTTGCTTTTTTTGTGATGAAATTAAATGAAATTCATTATTATAATCAGTAGAATATAGATATTGTGCCCACAAATTCGTCTTTATCTTTGGCAATTCTGCTAATAATTTATGAATTAGTTTACCAATTTGCACTTCAAGGGTATCTGAACTCTTGATCTCATAAGAATCATCATCTAACTCTTTATTCATATTTTGCACCCCCTCATGTTTTTCCAGATGCACGTTAACACCTGGCTTTTCATTTACTATAGCTTTTGCAACACCACTTTCCCACTGCTTATAAGTCATAAAATTATCGCTCAGTACATTTTTTGCAATAGCAAACCAATTGTTCTTTCTAACGTTCTCTTTACCAAAAATATATAACTCTTTTTCAGCTCTTGTCATTGCAACATAAAATAATCTTAAGCTTTCGTGATAAAGCGTTTTTCTCCTTTCTTCATTTATCTTTCGCATTTTTTCAAAATTTTGATTAATCGGAATAATTAAATTGTGCTCATGCCAAAAAAAATTATCAGCCGGAGTATTTTCAGATTCAGAGGCATCTGCTATAATCACAACTGGTGATTGCAACCCTTTTGCAGAATGAATTGTCATTATCTTAACACCATTTGCATTAGTGTTTGTTAAATCAACAGGCGGATGATGCTTGATCCAAGAAATGAACTTATATCCTTTTCCGTGTACTTTATCTTCAAATTCTTCAACTTTATCCAAAAACAAATCTATGATTACTTGTGTTTCTTCTCGATAATGCACTAACAGTTTCTTATTAAAATTTTTTTGAAAAAGAATATGGGTATAAAAATCATATAAATTTGATTTTAAGAAAATTCTCTTCAAAACCATCAATTTTTTAACTACTGGATCATTAGTTAGCTTTAGATTTTGCCATATGGTATTTTCACCCCTTTTATAAGATAAGAAAAAAATCCTCTTTTCTGAAAAGTTAAAAAGAGGAGATTTGAGCATTGCAGCTGTATTCAAATCGTCCGATGGAGTGAGAAAAAATCTCATTAAAGACAGTAGGTCCAAAATCAATAAATTTTTTGAAAAATCTACTTTGATGTTTTCCACAACAGGTATTTTATCTGCTTTTAAACCCTGAGTTAGCAAGGATGTTTTTTTCCCACGCTTGCGAAACAGCACCATAATTTCCGAAGGACAAGATCCATTAGCAATTAGAGTTTTTATAAATAATATCAATTCTTTAGTGTGATTTTGATTGACATCATTCTCTGTTTCTAAACTTTCTTCATGATTCCAAAAATCTCTTTTTATGTTGTGAGAGTCAGAATGTTCTATCACTGCAACGATTCCATCTTCTTCTTTTATAGCTGAATGTTGAAATGAATCAAAAAAATCTAGGTGATGAAAAATTCGATCCACAGAGCATAAGATGCCTTTTGCGCACCTAAAACAATGTTTCAAAGTTAAATTAACCCAATTATCCTCTTGTTGTATTTTAGGATAAAGGCTTTTAAATGATTCGGGGCTTGCTCCTTGAAATGAATATATTGACTGTTTGAAGTCCCCAACGATGAAAGAAGTTCCTCCATTGCTTTTGGTATTCTCTATGATCTTTTTTAAGAACACCCATTGTACATCACTTAAATCTTGCGCTTCATCTATCATTAAATGGTTTATTTCGATATCTAAAGAAGTCATTAAATCAAAATTATTTCTTCCTATTGAAAATAACTCAATGCATTTTATGACCAAATCATCATATTCAAAAATATTGCTTTGCTCTTTTAGATATTCATATTCAATAATTATTTGATTCATATAGATTATAAATAACTCCATGAATGAGCATTGTTCATGCGCATGCAATCTTTCAATAAATTCATAGCACCTGCTCTGCTCTTGTTTATAAAGCTCAGTTATTAATGGATTATCATTAACGAACTCTTTATCAATCGGAATTCGTTTTCTTTTAGCAAATTGTTTGGTTAGAAAGCAGTTTATGTATTCAGAATAATGAACTTTTCTCTTATCTTGCTTGAAAGAAAAATATTTTTTTATTTGATGTAAAGTTTTGTCTTCAGCATCACCAATAAGATTAATTAATTCATTATTGGTTATTTTTAAAAAAGAATCCCAAATCTCCTCTATGTTTTTATCAGCTTCATAAAGAGTATATTGTGAATTTATTAAATCACTTAATGATTCATAGGACTTGAAAAAGCTGTATATCTTTTGCTTTTGAGATAACAAATTTTTGGTTATCTTGATCAATTCTTCATAATCATACTTTAAGGATAATCTATCTATGGCGAGATTTAGCACAGAATGATTTGGAAAATTTGAGATTAACCTATCAAATGCTTTTTTTACATACTCTAAAGCACATATATCATCAAGAAGTTCAAATCCTAAAAAAGAATCATCGCTTGGTATTTGGACGTTTTTTTTTAGTATATCCATACAGAATGAATGAAGTGTATGAATGCGTAATTTACTCAGCTCATATAGGTTGTTTTTATAAAAATTTTTTATTACCTGCAGCTCCTCATCATTTATTTTTTTTAAAAAAAGCTCTTCAATTATTTTGCTCAATTCTTCTAAGCCCATTTTTGTAAAGGAAAGTAGCTTTTCATTGATGCGACTTCTCATTTCTTGAGCTGCTGAGTTGGTATAAGTGATGCAAAGAATTGTGTCTGGACGATTGTTTTCTAATAAAAGCTTCACCACTCTATCCACAAGTGTTTTCGTCTTTCCTGAACCTGCAGAAGCAGATAAATAACAATTAAGAGATGTATTGATAGCTTGCAAATAACTCTCTTTTAACCTGCAATCATCAAACTCTATATTCATCAATGCTTAATAGATAAATGCAATATTATGATATTTTTCTATATATCTTATCAAACATCAAAACAAATAATGAATTACCAAATAAGTTAAAAGAAGTAATGAGACAATCAAAAAGTATATATATTGTCGTTATGCTTGATAGCATATCATGATTAAATCCAAGATATGAGCTGAGAATAGGTAACATAACTATAATTCCTCCAGCTGGCACAGATGCAATGGCAAATTTATTGATGACAAAAAAGATAGAGAAATAGAAGTATGTTTGTATGTCAGGAAATCCAATGCCGTGGTTTTGGAGTATAAAAAATGCTATCAGTGGAATGGCAACACAATCTCCAACCAAATGGATGTTTATAACCACAGGTAATACAGATTTGGCAACACTTCCATCTTTTTGCTTTTCAAGTGCGTTCATTAAAAATGGCATTGCTACAGCACTTGACATGCTGCTGAAGCCTGTTGCGATAGAGGGAAATATTTTCGATATAATCATGAATATTTTCTTGATGCGAAAGAGATAAAGGATAGAAAAGAGCAGAAATATATAGGCAGTTAGTGACGCTATAATTATGATACATAGCTCGATATATTCTTGAAGTAAAAAAGACAGGCTCTCTTCGGATTGAAATTTTAGCACAAACCCTGATATGAATAACGGAAGTATTGGAATGAACCCTTTTTTCAGCAGAAGTAAAGAAAGGTTATCCAACCTTGTTGCTATTTCACGTCCTTTTGATCCAAATAGGGTATTGGATATCCATCCTAATATAAAACCCGCTATTAGCGCTATGTCATTTGAGATGATTTTAGGTATACCAAAATGCCATAATTCTTTGATTGAGGAAGTGTTTTCTATGCTCAGTGCTGTGATAAGTGATCTCGCTTGAG
Organism: Candidatus Midichloriaceae bacterium; assembly: GCA_965655955.1. Classification (GTDB taxonomy): domain Bacteria; phylum Pseudomonadota; class Alphaproteobacteria; order Rickettsiales; family Midichloriaceae; genus CBFHIH01. The sequence continues at coordinate 32,416 of CBFHIH010000004.1, forward strand.
ATGTGTCATGAAAAAATATTTTGCCGACAAGATAAGATATCCATGTGTTGGTAAAATTGGATAAACACACCATTGTGAATAGTAGAATAACAAAATTAGCTGTGCCCTTTTGAATTTGATGCATGGTGTGGAATAAAAACGAAAAGACTATAAAGGGCAGCAAGGAGATCAAAACTTTTTGGATGCTCAAGCTAAGAGAATAGCTAAAAGAGCTGATATTAGATGGTATTAAATGCCCAAATAAGAGACAGGCAAGTATTACAAAGAATACTGAATATATAAATGCGTTTTTTTTTAATAAAATAGGCATGAAAACCCAACAGGTTGTGAAGAAATCTCGGAATTGATGGTGGGTCTGGGAGGACTTGAACCTCCGACCTCACGCTTATCAGGCGTGCACTCTTACCAACTGAGCTACAAACCCATAAAAACTAAGATGCTATCACAGAAGCACGTTTTCTTTTACCAGAGGAAAAGGAAACCACTCCATCTATCAAAGCAAACAACGTGTGATCTTTGCCAATGCCAACGTTTTCACCAGGATAAAACTTAGTGCCGCGTTGTCTAACTATAATATTGCCAGCTATTACCTTTTGCCCACCAGATTTTTTCAGGCCAAGCCTCTGGCCCCTGGAGTCTCTACCGTTCTTGGAACTACCGCCGGCTTTCTTGGTTGCCATCTTATTACTCCTTTATTTCAGTTATTCTCAATATGCTCACATGTTGTCTGTGACCAAGTTTTCTTCTGTAATTTTTTCTTCTTTTCTTTTTAAACACTATCACTTTCTTATCTTTTTCATTTGACAGAACCTCTGCCATAACCTTTGCATTTTCTAAATAAGGAAGACCAAATTTTGTTTCTCCAGCTTCACTTTTTAATGCAAGTATTCTATCGAAAGAAATTTTATCTCCGACATTGCAAACCAACTTATCGGTTTTTATCACATCGCCATTCTTGACGTAGTATTGCTTGCCTCCTGTTTCCAATACAGCTAACATAAGACTCTCAGTATAAAAATTTAGAGAATCATCGTATCTTTTAAATCAATAAAAGTCAAATCTAAATTTCTTTGCATGTAAGTTCACAATTGACGTCTTGGCGCTAAAACTGAGGAGAGCGATTTGCTTAAATCCTCTGTTTTTATTTGTCCAGCAAGGAATTTATCCAGTATGTCTTTAAGTGGATGAGAGTTGATTTTTTTTATCCATCCTTCTTGTGTTGGGCTTGCGTCACCTGTTTCTTTGTGTATTTTTGCGTCATTCAAAAACAACTCTTCTGCTGCGGAATATATCTCCATCTCATGAGGTTTTTTTGAGTCTGCTACCTTAACTATTTGCTCAACACGTTTTAACATGTCCGGTTTTTCCTCATCAAGATCCAGAGCTGCTTCCACGCTAGCATAAAGCGTTAACAACGCTGAATCTTTTGCCATATTTGTGTCAAGTGATTCTTTCTTTAGATAAATACCACCTGTTGCTAGACCCATTGTTGTATAGTTTGAAACTGAATAACAATTTTTATAAAGCTGATCAATAATGGGATGTTCTGCATTGAAGTACACACCGCTTTCCTCCTGAGTGATTAAGCCTTCGCAAATTGATTTTTGCTGACTTTCAGTTAGGGAGTCAAAAATTCCTGATAAATGATTGCGGACTATTTCAACATCTTCCTGTCTTTTTCCTTTTGCACCACTTGAAAACAATCTCTCTCCTAATTCTTGAGAAAGATTTTGAACAAAAAATGTTTTTAATTCTGCCCCAGATACTTCTTGAGCTTCGCTTAATTGTAAAGCTGTAACATAGTTTTTTAGGATGGCGTCTGGTGTGTAAACATTCTCTTCTTGGAATGCACTCAACAATTCATTTATCAAAGGATGCGACTCATTAAATTCTTTTTCGCTTGTTTTTTCTGACTTTATTAGGTCATCAAAAAGTTTTTGGCAATCTGATTTATCCAAATTTGAGAAAACAGATTTCAAATGATTAACTAATTCTTTTATTTTTTCTGAATCTAAACCTTTTTTATCAGCAATTCCATCTGCTATTTCTTGCGACATAAAATATTGTTGCAATTGATATGCTGAGTCCTGAGCTTCAAATGAAACATTACCTTGAAGATTCTCAAAAACGTCACCTACCCCAAATCCCTCTTTTTTCGAAACAAGAGCAGATTCCATTTTATTCGCTAGGTAATCTTGTGATTTTTGGCTCAATCCATCTAAACTTTGCATTAATGCACTTTTATCTACTTCTATATCCAAGGCTTTAAACAATTCATCAACCAGAGCGGAAAATCTTTCTTCAGGGCTTCTATTGACCTGATTACTAGGGCTAAAAAATGCTCCTTCAACCCCTATAGCATCATTTAGCAATTCTTTTGGTATAATGGCTCCATCAAAACTGGTTCTTAGAACATCCGTTCCCTTCATGCTCGTTACATCTGACAAATCTGCTCCAGTTAAGTTGACATCTATAAGATTCATTCTACTGAGATCTCCTTTGATTTTTGCTCCTGAGAAATCTATTTCAACAGAGTTATTTCGCAAAACACCAATCAAGGATTTAAAGGTTTTATCATCTATTTTTGCGCCTGAAAGATCTATTGTTTTGACACCTTCCAATTTTATGTCACTGAAATTAACGTTGGTTAATTTAGTGTTAGATAAATTCAGAACCTCTCCAACAAATTTACTGTTTTTGAAATCAACATTAAATAATTCTGTGAAAGAAACTTTAGCAAACTCATTCTTTATAAATGTACTGTTTTCAATGACAGAAAATTTCATATCTTCGAAAGCGTTATTAACAAAAACAAAAGAATCTACTGTTATGTTATCAAAGTTTTTATTTTTAAGCTCCAACCCATGCAAGACTTTTTCTTTAATTTGTTTGCTTAGTTCCGTGTTTTCTTCAGCTGCACCTTCTAGCAAGGAGCTTAATTTTGTTGATTTCGTTTGAAGACCTTTAGTATTGAGAATCACTGACACCGCCTCTGAATTCACAGAGCTTCGTTTTGCAAAATATTGCTTTCCAAGATTCATTCCTACGCCAATCGTATCTTTACCCGCCGCAATTGAACTAAGTGGATGTTTTGCAACCCACATCATCAAATTAAGCATAGCTTTTGTTGCCATAGTTGTTTTTCCTGAAGCACTACGACCAATATCAGACATTGCCTCCAAACCTTTTCCTAATGATTCAGCGCTACGTAATAATCCTTCTATCTGCTCTCCTACATTAATCTCTCCTAAATTCGCAACTTTGAAGCTCTTCAAATCTGGAATATGATAGACCATGTGGTTTACAAAACCTCCAATTTCTTGTGAATTATCTTTCAGAAATGTGAATAATTTTTGAAAATCCTGATGCTGTGTGATTTCCGCAATATTTCCTTCACGAACCTTTTTGATAACATCAGCCATTAATTCAGGATTGCTTTGCGAGAATTCTAGTAATTTGCCAACCACAGAAAGTCCATTTTTACCTATGATTTTTTCCAGCATAGGATTTAACTTTTCATCTTGAACAATATTTTTAGCTGCCATACTCAAAGTCATAATTGCATCTTCAGCTTCTTCTTTTTTCCCTGAAGACACATACTTAAGAGATTCCAACAGAGTGCCAAAGTTATCAGTTCCTAATAAATTTTTATTTTCTAATATTGCAGACGTCAAATCTGCTACACTTATATCCATTGCCCCCATATATCTCCTTACAAGGTCATTTGCAGGAGAGTTTTCAACGATTTTCTCAACAATGTGTCCTAAAGTTTGTGAATTGTTTTTAAGATAACCTTGTAAATCTTCATTCTCTTTAACAGCAGCATTAATACACTCCATCAATTTGATGTAATCATTTTCCTGAACTGCATTATATATTTTAGGCAAATGCCCTGGCTTGGATAATAATGGAGACACCACATCAAGGAGAATGTTAAGCTCTTTATCGTCTAAACCAAATTGTTTTTTTAATGTTTCTGTCATTCCTAACTTAGATAAAACAGCTTTAGATAAAGTAAGGTAATCTTGTTTACTGCTTGATAGATAATCAGATAATTCAGCTCCTATATCTTTCTTTTCTAGACGCTCAAATACCTTTTCTACTAAACCGGTATATCTACCATTATTCATGTCATTGAGGATGTCTTTCGCAGATCCTGGATCTTTCATTAATTCAGATATGATGTCTAAGACTTTGTCAGCGCATCCAAAATCTTCGCAGAGATTCTTAAGAGAAGGCACCTGATTTATTACACCTTTAGCAACTCCACCCCCAATTTCAGGATGAGATATGATTTTTTTAGCAAGACCTGGATTTCCTTGGATTAAATCAACAACATCTTCAGCCCATTGAAACAATCCCTTTGTTCTTATTGAGTGTATTAAGCCTGCGATTTTATCAGGAGATCTTCCCACTTCTGGTATAAGATTAATAACATCCGCTGTTATGCCAAAATTGTCAAGCATTGCACTCATGCCAGTGGATGTTGTTAGTCTTATCGCATCTTGTGATAGAACTTCCAGATCTATATCTTTAGAAAATCCGCCTCTTTTCTTTTGCTCTGCAACAATATTCATCACATTTTCGCCCAAGCGCATAAAGTCAGCAGGTGGAGTGGTGCCTGCTGCATACCCTTTATCGTATCTTTCTTCAGCTTCTTTACGAAGAGCATTCTCACTCTTTCTAAGTAAACCATATAAGTTCCCTATGCTGGGCTTTCTTCCACTTTCAATATAATTTTCTATAAAAGCCCCTCTGTTTTGCACTCCTAAAAATGCACTCAATCCCTCTTGTTGAAGATCTTCGATATTTTCATTACCTCGACCTTTTTGCTCTATTTGATATCTTGTATAATCTTCAATAAAATTCCGCATATTATATTGAGCTTCAAGATCACACTTCTGATCCGCTTCTTTACCAAGCTCCTCAGCTAATTTAGTTTGAATTTGTTCTGGCGTTATATTTGGATCTAATGATTTCTCTTCTTCGATTTTTTTATTATAGCACTCGTTTAAGAACTTTTTTACTTCAGAGATATCTTTGTGAGCAATATCTTGTGCTATTTGAGAGGAATTTTCGACTCCTAGATAAACCAATTCATTCTTAAGTATTTGAGTTTTTTCATCTAAGGTTTCCCCTCTTTCAAGAGCTTTTATTTGTATCTCTAGTCTTTTTTTCAACCTTCTTTCTATCACCTGCTTTAGATCATTTGCGGTGGATAAGGATTTTTTCTCGTATTCAACATACTCTTTTTTAAACACATCCTTGTCAAATGACATAGATGCAGATTTATTTGCGCTAGGCAAAGAAGATTTAAAGTAGTTATATAATAATTCTTCCTTCAGCTTTTCTTTACTCTTTTCATCTTCTAAGATATCCAGCACACCACTTGCCACTTGCTTAAATGACTCTTGTGTCACCATGTCATCAAGTATTTCGTTTATGCTTTCCTTCTTTTTAGCAACAAGATCAAGAAAAGTTGTGTTGGCAATTAATGCCCTTTGCATATCTGGATCTGACGAGTTCATCCCTATCTTACGTAACACACCAAGATTGCCTATAGCCCTCCATGTAGCACCAGTTGATAAAACTCTCCAAATAAGTTTCGGTGTACCTATTTCACCTTTAGAATATTGAGCATAAGAATCAATTAATTTTGAAACGCCCTTCCCCTCTCCTAACACTAAAGATACAGCTCGAGAGTACTTTGCAAATTCTGCCGATTTTTCCTCTTGTTTCTTTTGCCAATTTTCAACATCAGACCAGAGTTGTCTATCCTTTTCTTGATCCAAAATCCAATCATTAATCATGAGCACATTCTTCTAGATTATTAACATAAATTATGTGCTATCGTTGTCAAAAAATAAAGAGAAAAGATTATTTGTATCAAATTTATAAGAAATTATTGATATAATCTAACTATTTTACTAAAATCTTTCACGTTAGTAATTTTACGTGCGTGGTAATGAGAATATATCTTGATACTTGCGATATAAATGCGATAAAAAAATATCATGAACTGGGAATAATAGATGGCGTTACAACCAACCCCTCTATAATAGCGAAATCGGGCAAAAATTTAAAAGATGCCATTGAAGAAATATGCAAAGTTGTTGATACCTCAATTAGCGCTGAGGTACTTTCTTTGAATTACGAAGATATGATCAAAGAAGGAAGTGAGTTAGCTGCCATCGCACCTCAAATAACCATAAAATTGCCCATAACTCATGACGGACTGAAAGCTTGCGGGTATTTTGCCAATAAAGATATCAGGACGAATATGACATTATGCTTTTCCGCAACCCAAGCTTTGCTTGCTGCTAAGGTTGGTGCAACTTACGTATCGCCCTTTTTAGGAAGAATAGATGACATGGGACAATCTTCATTGAAATTGATTGAAGACATCATTTCTGTTTATGAAAACTATCCTGATATCTCGACTCAAATTCTTGCTGCTTCAATCAGAGATATAAATCATGTAATTCAAGTTGCAAGTTTAGGAGTTGATGTTGCTACTTTGCCTGTTCAATTAATAGAAAAAATGATATATAACCCTCTTACAGAAAAAGGATTAGAGATCTTTAAAAAAGATTATGAAAATTCTAAAAATTAATATATTCGCATT
>CBFHIH010000005.1:0-8629 GCA_965655955.1 Candidatus Midichloriaceae bacterium
CGAGGAATACTTTTTTAAAGTCTCAGCATTCCCTGATCTATTTTTGGCAAAACAAAAATCTTCTCCTGTAACAATCACTTTGCTTTTCAAATTTGATATCAAATTGTTCCTTATGAATTCTTCATGATCCAAATTCATTAGATAAGAATTAAAATTTGCGATGTATAATCTTTTAATACCTAGATTCTTTAATATCTCTATTTTTCTCTCAAGAGAAAGAATGGGCTTCACATTAGCACTTTTGGTTATAGCAACAGGGTGCGGATCAAATGTCAAAACGGATGAGACAAGTGATTCTTTGATGCTTTTAGCAACAGTCAAGCTAATGATTTGTTGATGCCCTATATGCACGCCGTCAAAATTTCCTATGGCAAGTGCAATTGGTGATTTTGAAAAAAGTGAGTATATATCTCCTTTTAATATTTGCATTTGACAGTTTATGATTGCTGTGGCTCAAGTTTCAACTTCTGACTTACGTCATGTTCTCCCATATGCTTCCTACAAATATGAGTGATGACCCTACCCCTTGGAGTGCGGTTAATAAAGCCAATTTGTAATAGATATGGCTCTATTGTATCTTCAACAGTATCTTTCTCTTCGGATAGCCCAGCTGCAATTGTTTCTATCCCAACTGGCCCTCCAGAATAATTGTTCATGACAAAGCTTATATATTTATAATCCAAGGCATCTAAGCCTATTTCATCTATCTTTAAATTCTTTAGTGAAAAAGCAATCAAGGCTTTATCTATGATCTTTGATTCTGAAAAAGTTGCATAATCTCTAATGCGCTTCAGGAGCTTAATAGCAATTCTTGGAGTACCCCTTGAGCATTTTGCTATTTCCTCTGCAGCACTTCGGTTGATTTCTATATCAAACACATGAGTTGCTCTAATGATTACAGATACCAGATCTTCTATAGAATAAAAATCCAATTTAAAAGTAATACCAAATCTATCTCTTAAAGGATTTGTTAACAAACCAAGCCTCGTTGTTGCTCCAACTAATGTAAATCTCGGCAATTGTATCTTTACAGTTCTTGCAGCAGAGCCTTCGCCAATGATTAAATCTATATAAAAATCCTCCATCGCTGGATAAAGAACCTCCTCAACAACTGAAGACATTCTATGTATTTCATCTATAAATAAAATATCGTTTTTTTCTATATTTGTTAAAATAGAGGCTAAGTCCTTAGCTTTACTGAGCATAGGACCAGATGTGATTTTTATGTTGCTGTTGAATTCTTTTGCTATGATTTGAGCCAAAGTCGTTTTTCCCAATCCGGGAGGACCATGAAACAAAACATGTTCAAGCGTCTCATTTCTATGCTTTGCAGCTTGTATAAAAATCATGATGTTATCAACAATATCTTTTTGACCAACAAAATCAGAAATATATTGAGGCCTCAATTCAGAAGGAGATTCGCCACCAGCGTCATTTCTTCGAATTATATCATTACCCAACTCTTTCATAACATCAAAGAAGAAAAATAGTCACCAGCACTTAATGACTAAGCTTCTTCTCATGAAACATAACGTGCTTTCTTATTTTTGGATCGTACTTTTTGAATTCAAGCTTCTCTTTTAATTTTTTAGGATTTCTTTTTTTTACATAAAAAAATCCAGTGCCTGCGCTGCTTACCAGCTTAAACAATACGGTGCTTTTCTTTGCCATTCATGAACCATAAAAAATTTTAAATTATTATACACAAATATTCATCAATTCTCAACTTTTAACATTCCCCAATATTTATCATATATTTTAATGCTATTGCCAACATCTTTATTTATAACTGCATTCTTCCAAACATCCATATTTGGAAATAAAACTTTATTCTCGTCATATTTATCTACAAAAAGCTTCTTCATCTTTATGTTTGGAATAGTGATAAATAACTCATCTACACACTGAAGAGAAATTTCAGGTCTTAATAAGAAGTTAATAAACTTATGTGCATTCTTAATGTTCTTAGAAGTCTTTAATATTGCAAAATTATCTATAGACAATAGAGCCCTCTCTTTAGGAAAAGAAAACCTTAAATGATCATTTTCTTTCATTGCACGACCAGCATCAGAGTTCCATGCAACACCCAAAACAACCTCTTCATTTACAAAAGAATCCTTCACCAACTCAGAGGAAATCAACCTCGCGTGAGAAAAAAGTATCTTTAATTTTTTATATGCCTTTTCTAGCTCTTGCTTGTTTATTGAATCAACTGAATATCCCAGCAAAATAAGGGGAATGCTAAACATCTCACGAATGTCATCAAGGATTAATATCCTGTTTTTATATTTAGAATCAAATAATGTGCTCCATGTGTCTACGCCATTATCAACATATTTTTCATTATAAAGCATTCCAGTGAAATATGCTGTATATGGCATCACATATTCTTTGTCATTATCAGATAAAAAGTTATACGCCTCTTCCTCAATGTTGACAGCATTAGGTATTTTGTTAAGATCTAATTTTATTAAAAGGTCGTTTCTCAACATCCTGTCAATGAAGTATGTCGAAGGCATCACTATATCATAACTCGCCTTTTTACCTATTAATTTTAGCTTAGAGAACATTGTTTCGTTACTGTCATAGGTTGAGAAAAAAACCTTAATTCCAGTTTCCTTTTCAAATTTATTGATCACTGACCTAGGAATAGAAGCACTCCAAGCATAAACATAAAGCTTTTCTTCTGCGCATAATAAGAAGGTGAATTGAAAAATAATAAAGAGAGAAAATAAAACTTTTCTAAGCATCCTTAAACCTCTTGTGTGTAAAATAAACTAATATCACCGCTACCAGAGATAACATGAAAATACAAGAACACATAGCATTAATTTCAGGGGTTGCTCCAATTTTTGCCAATGAATATATCACTATTGGCAACACCTCAAAATCAGGCCCCCCAACGAAATAACTAATCACAACATCATCTAAAGACAAAGTAATGCCTACCAATAAAGACGAAATAACACTTGGAAAAATAATGGGGAATATTATCTTAAGCAAAGTATAAAAATCCGTCGCTCCCAAGTCTTTACTGGCCTCTATTAGATTTTTATCAACATCCTTTAGTCCCATAAATATTATTGTTATTGTAAACGGGAGAATTAGGATCACATGCCCCACCAATAATGTATAAAATCCCAAAGTAAAATCAAATATCATAAAAAATATTAACAAGCTGGTCACAAGCACTATATCTGGAAACGTCATCATTGCCTGAGAAGCAAAATATGCTGTTTTTCTTCCTATATATTTATATCTACAAAAACCAAAGGAAATTATTACACTTAATGCAGTCGCCACTCCCGCAGAAGTTATTGCCAAAACAATGGAATTTATCGTTGCTTGCATCAAGATATCGTTATTCATCATTGCAAAATACCACTTCCAAGTAAAACCTTTCCAAAAATCTGAATAAGTAGCTGAATTAAATGAATTAACTATCAATACAATCATGGGGAAATATATCACCATGAAGAATAATGAGATATATAATGTAAAAATAAATCTTCTCATTACACCTATCTCACTGAAGTTTCTTCTAAATCTGAATTCAAAGCTTTTTTCTGAATGATTAGGAAAAAGATTATGAATATATACAACACCATAGTAATAGCGCTTCCTAGACCCCAATTATAAGTGATTAAGAATTGATTTTTTATTAAATTCCCAATTAATTGATATTTTGCCCCACCAAATAAATCAGACAAATAAAACATACTAAAGGAGGACAATAGCACTATCGAAGATCCTGATATTATACCATCTTTTGTGAGGGGAAGGATGATCTTCATAAAGGTTGTAAATTTCGAAGCTCCTAAATCTTCTGCCGTTTCAAGCAGTCTATAATCTATCTTTTGCAAAGAAATATATAAAGGTATAATCATGAATGGTATCAATGCATAGGTATATCCAAATATCACAGCATAAGGATTATATAAAAATGATATAGGTTCATCTGATAATCCAAAAAATATGAGAATATTGTTTAAATATCCATTCAATCTCAAAATCGATACAAGAGCATATGACCTAATTAATGAACTAGTCCAAAAAGGAATGATGAGCATAGAAAGCAAGAGATACTTTAAGATTTTATTTCTTATTAGATAAACAATATAGGCGAAAAAATATCCAAGCACCATACAAACACTCAACACCACAGCCCCAGTTTCAATCGATCTTAAATATGACAAAATGAATATGGAAGAGAAAGCTTCCTTAATGTTCCCAATAGTAAAAGTTGAGATTGAATAATTACTTGAGTCAAAATCTGTGACTCCACAAACTAAGACTAATATATTAGGGAGTATGCCCGCTAGAAATAAATATCCCAGGGTGAATGTAACAACAAAATACTTTAAGATCTTATCCCTCATCTTTCAACACCACTTCCCAACCTTTAATCCAACTGACAGAAACACGTTCGCCTATTTTATAATCAAAATCATCGTCATCTTCATCAAAAAATTCACTAGCCTTAATCTTTTTCCCGTTATCTAAGATCACAGCTGAATCAAGAGTTGCTCCTTTATATGTGGCATATTCTATTTTTCCAAACAACACCTCCTCTCCCTCCTTTGTGTCTTTAATAGTCTCTATTCTCAAATCCTCTGGTCTAAAAAGAACCTTGATTTTTTCTCCAGGACTTAGATCTAAATCTGTCTCAATGTCATAAAAAACAGAATTTTCAAGGAAAACAGTGATTTTTTCATGAGAAACTGATTTAACTATCGCATCAAACACATTGATTTCACCTATAAATTTAGCAACAAATAGATTAATAGGGTTTTCATAAACATCCCTTGGAGTTCCGATTTGCTCAATTTCACCATGATTCATAACAATCACTCTATCTGCAACTGATAAAGCTTCCTCCTGATCATGCGTAACTAAAATAAAGGTTATACCCAATTGCTTCTGAAGCTGCTTTAGTTCAATTTGAGTTCTTTGTCTTAAATTTTTATCTAAAGCACTCATTGGCTCATCTAACAACAATATCTCTGGTTTTTTAACAGCAGCTCTGGCAATTGCAACACGTTGTTTTTGCCCTCCTGACAACTGATGTGGCATTCTTTTTAGAAGATGCATAAGGTCTAATTTTTTTCCAATCAAATGAACTTCATCTTCTATATATTCCTTGTTTTTTTTATCTACCCTAAGACCAAATGCTATGTTATCAAAAACATTCATATGTGGAAACAAAGCGTAGTTTTGAAAAACTGTATTCACCTTTCTTAAAGAAGATGATACATCATTTGCTAATTTGTTTTTTATGAATATCTCGCCTTCATCAACTTTTTCAAAACCCCCAATCAAACGCAGCAAAGTTGTTTTTCCACATCCTGAAGGCCCTAAAACAGAGATAAATTCACCATTTTTTACACTAAACGTCACATCCGACAATGCCAAATCATCACCAAAAGTCTTATGTATATTTTTTAATTCTAAAATATTATAATCCTTCTTCAATGAAAAACCCTCCAATAAAAAGCTTCTTTAAAACACAAATTAAGCGGTCAATATTAGCAAAAAAGCTATTTTTTAAATTATTAGATTTTCAAGCTTTCTGAAATTCTTTTTGCAGCCTCGTTCACTTCTTCTTTTGTAGCGACTAAAGCCATTCTCACAAAATCTTTCCCTGGATTAGAACCATTAGCTTCTTTTGCTATAACCTCACCTGGGGTGACAACTATACCCATGTCCGTTAAAAGAGAGGCAAAGGAAAGGCTAGTCATGCCACTTGGTACTTTAACCCATAAGTAGAACGTTGTATCTCCATATATATCATTAAGCCCTACCGAATGAAGAGCTTGCTTCATTATATTCCTTTTTTCAGCATATTCATCTGTCATTTTTTGACTAAAGGAATCGTCATCAAGCGCTAATATCGCTGCATCTTGGATGAAAAATGGCGTTCCTGAATCCACGTTAGTTTTCACTTTTTTAAACCCTGTCACCACAGCTTCATCGCCAGCAACAAATCCCACCCTATAACCAGTCATATTACTTCTTTTGGATAAAGAATAAAAAGTAATTATTCCTTTTTTAGAAACTTCCAATATGCTCCTAGGTTTCTCTTCAAAGTATATATCATTATAGCAACCCTCATCTGCAGCAATAATTATATTGTACTTATCTGCCCATTTCACAAGCTTTTCTAGCCATTCTATCGGTGCTTGGACGCCTGTTGGAGAATTTGGATAATTTGTCCATATGATTTTTGCTTTTTCTGCCACTTCAGAAGGAATTGCATCAATGTCTATCAAAAACTTATTTTTTTCCAGCAAAGGAACATAATGGGTAACTCCATAAGCAAACTTAGTCCCCAAATGATAACCAGGGTATGAAGGAGTTGGGCATATCACAGTGTCTCCAGGGTTTATGAACCCAAGTGGGAAATGAAATATCGCCTCTTTAGATCCTATAATAGATGACACCTCTTTGTCAGGATCAATTTCGACATTAAATTTTCTCTTGATATACCGAGAACATGCATCTCTGAATTCCTTTTCACCCGCATAACTTGGGTAACCAGCTGCTGCTCTGTTTCTAGCAAACTTAGTCATGTTATCAATAACGTAATCAGGCGTTGGAGTTGTGGGATCTCCCACCCCAAAATCTATAACCTTAACCCCTTTTGCTTTGAGTTCTGCGACTTTTTTATTTATCTCATCGAACGCGTATTTCTCCACTCCACTTATCAAATCAGAATGCTGAACCATTGTTAAAACTCCTTATCAATTCCTTAAAATCTTTCAAAAAATAACCCTCTGCCACTCGTGACACTTTACCAGTTAAATATACTATATCTTCCGATATTTCCACTTTTAATTTTCCTCCTGGCATAGAAATAGTAACATTTTCATCAACAAGCCCTAATTGATATGCAACAGAAGCAACAGCACAGCTACTCGTGCCAGACGCAAGAGTATAACCAGCGCCTCTTTCCCAAATCGCAACATCTATATTTGACCTATCTTTCACCTTAGCAAACTGCACATTGATATTTTGAGGAAAAAACTCATGCTTTTCAATTGCAGCGCCCCATTTTTTAGCCTCACTTACTAGATCCTTATCAGAAAAAATAACACAATGTGGATTACCAACACTTACACAATTTACATCGAATATGACATCATTCACATTTAGCGATCTGTTCAGCAAAAGCTCTTCTTCAAATGAGGTTGGGATATCTTTATTTGCAAATGAGTATTTACCTATTTTAACCTTCAGAACGCTTTTTGCCTTGTCTATCATTTCAACATCCACAGCCCCACCTTTAGTCATCAAAACAAACTCTGCCCCTTTAACATATTCACAATCGAAACAGTAAAGAGAAAAGATTCTGATACCATTCCCACTTTTCTCCGCTTCAGAACCATCTGGATTGTAGATCTTAAGAGAAATGTTACCATTCTCAAAAAATGGTCCATACAACACTCCATCTCCCCCTATGCCATGATTTCTGTCACAAATAAATCTTATCACTTCAGGAGTGAGTTTTTCCTTAAATTTAGATGGATCAATAACTATGTAATCGTTACCTAATCCGTGATATTTATAAAAATCCATTAGCTGATTGAAATATTGTTGTACGCTTTAAACAACATCTCTTCTTTTTCATCTCCCATTGGAGACATAGGTAACCTAAAGACCTCTTTTATCATACCCCTTTTCGCCAAGATTGTTTTGATTGGCACGGGATTGGTATCAAGACTAAGCAACAACTTCATAAAGTCATATAGCTTAAAATGACTGCTCTTAGCCGACTCTAGATTAGTAAAGCATTGCAAAACAATATTCTTCATTTCTCTTGGAAGAAGGTTAGAAATCACTGAAACCACTCCATGAGCACCTAAAGACATCATTGGCAGTGTTAAAACATCATCCCCTGATAGAACTACGAAATCTTTATCCACAGAACTGATAACATCCATAACTTGAATCAGATCGCCACTCGCCTCCTTGACACCGATTATATTCTCATGCTTTGAAAGCTTTATTAACGTGCTTGTTTCGATATTAACCGCCGTCCTCCCCTTTATGTTATAAAGCATAATTGGCGCATCAACGCTATCTGCCACAGTCATGAAATGCCTATATAACCCCACTTGATTAGGTTTATTGTAATAAGGATTGACAACCAACGCAGCATCCGCACCTAAATCCTTAGCTTCCTTGGTGCGTTCCACTGTAGATTTTGTATAATTAGTCCCCGTTCCAACAATGATCTTTAATGCCCCCTTGACTTTTTCTACAGCCATTGAAATAACCTTCTCTCTTTCTCTCTTCTCTATCGTGGGACTTTCGCCAGTGGTTCCTAAAAGCACCAAGCCATCAACATTTGCTTCAATCTGAAAATCAATCAAATTCTCAAATGAATCATAATCAACTTCACCATTTTCCTTAAACGGTGTGACGAGGGCGGTATGTAATCCTGAAAATTTCTTGTTAGTCATGCATTAACTCCTTCATATAATCCTCTATTGTAAAAAATCCCTTCCTATTAATCAACCACTTTGCGCAATCAATAGCACCTTTTGCATAAGCATTCCTGCCTTTTGAAACATGCGAAATTTTTATCGAATCAGATTCGCTATCAAAAATAATATCATGCTCTCCAACA
>CBFHIH010000005.1:8639-28765 GCA_965655955.1 Candidatus Midichloriaceae bacterium
CTTGATGAGCTAAAATGTATCTCATTGTCTTTTACCGACCTATCTAACCTGCTTGTCACCAATGATTCTTTTCTGTCAATGTTGCTAAGCAATATCTTCCCAGCCGTAACAGCTGTGCCAGATGGAGAGTCTTTCTTATTTTTGTGATGCACCTCATGCCCATATACATCATATTGCTCGAATTTATTAAATATCTTGGCAGATTTCTCAATGATTTTCCAAAAAACATTCACACCTATTGAAAAATTACTAGCATATAAAAAACCAATATTAGCCTGATCAACCATTTTATTAACTTTGCTTATCGCATCATACCAACCAGTTGTACCAGAAACAACGCTTACACCTTTTTGAGATAACAGATTTATGTTTTCTAAAAAAGATCCTGGCTCTGTAAATTCAATCGCAATCTCATCTTGGCTAAATTCAGCATCTTCCAACTCTTGATAATCTTTAATAATCTTGGAAACCGAAATAGATAACTTATCACACTCTCTATGTACTTCTTGCCCCATTTTACCATGTCCAATGATAGCTATTTTCATCTTTCTATCTTGTTAATTACGCTTTATAGTAGACAATAAATATACCTTAATTTCAAACATTGCTTTTTCCTCACTTTAGAACTAAACTTATATAAGTTAATCAAAGGTTTGCGCTATGAATGATAAGGTAAAAAATGAAATAGAGCTACAAGATTTAACAAAAAGTCTTGATGAATTAATCTTAGATTATGCAAACCGCGCCGCTTTAAGCGAACACAAAAAAGATTCAGAAGGGAAGAATTTCGACGGAGGATTAGAAGATTTTCTATCAAAGAACAAACTCAAGTTTGATAAAGATAAGGTTAAGGATAAATATAAAATAGCTAAAAAGTATTGGGGAGATTTATATAATGCCGTTGATCAAAAAAAAGAAAGCGATGTAGATTCTCTTAAATCTTCACTTTCTGCTAATTTCCGAGGGGAAACATTAGAAAGCAGACCACTAGATGCAAAAATTCAAGCAAATATAGATGGTTACAGAGCTTATGCAGATCTTTCAGAAGATCGTCAAAAAGAATATGAGGGATATGCGCTGGATTTTGCCAAAATGTCACTCGACACCCTAGGTGGGTTAAACAAAAGTGATTTCTCAAAAGGTTTGAGCAGCAAATTTCCTGAGCTAAAAAACGACGTGCTGCGCGATCAAATGGTGGGGAAATATTTTGGCTTAGCAGAAAATGTTCAAAAATCTATTCAAAAAACAAACTTCACTGATGAAAAGGAATTGTCAGATCTGACGCAGCAATTGGTGGACCAGCTATCTGATAAAGGGAAAAAGACCTTCGTTGACATTGCGCAGGATTATGCGTTGGATAAATTTATCCCACGAGATGATGAAAATCTAGCTCCAGAACAAATCAATGATTGTTTAGATGGATTGGCGGATTTGAAGTCAATAGAAGGGCAATGGAAATTTGGCAATAAGATTGAGAAAGCGGAAGATGATTTATTGTCGTATGTCAAGGAGGGCATCAAAAAAAATGTAGAAAAAAATGATCTTCCAACTGCAAAAACAACGATTGACGAAATATCTCTTGGGGATGATGTAAAAACACCAATCAAGAGAGAAATATTTGTTGATGGGTTTAAAAATCTAGGAAAATGCAGCTCTGATCAATTTAGAAAAAATTTTAAAACTCTTGAAGAGCTTTATAAAGATCTGCCTGAAAAAGAAAAAGGCGTGGATCCAAATCAGGGAAAAGCATTGGATGCACTGCACAAAGGACTTGCAAAATCTGAGGGAAACATTGATGTCAAAACAACTCTAGATAAAGCTAATCAAGCAGTTGCAATGAATGAAAGGGTCAAAGCAGCCCTGCTTGATTATGTTTCAAAAAATGACTCAGAAGAAGTTGGCAAAGACGATCTGAAGTTAGAACAATCTACTTGGGGCAACATCAAAAGAGCCACAGGCATGCAATATACTCAAGATGCATTAAAAGACTTTTTATCTGACGATGTTAACAATGTATATGAAAAAGGAGCAAAAGTTTCTGTCGATGCTTTAAGAAAAAGCCTTGGTATAACTAATGATGAATATGGAAGAGCTATACTGCAAAAAGAAGGTAAAAAAATAGAGGAGCAACTAAAGGATCCAAAAGCGCAAACTGATGCCCAAAAAGAAACCCAGCAAGTAAAAACAACTCCTATGACAAAATCTGATGAGTTAAAGGAGATGCTTGCAGAGTCACTGCTTAGAGCAAGTGGCAACACAAATCCTTCAAAAATACTTAACAACAGCCCTAAGGCAAAAGAAGCATTGATGAAAAGGGTGGACAAAATACTTGATAACTCTGGCATTAAAGATAAGGATAATCTAACAGAAGATATAATAAAATCAAAAAAAGGACCTCTGGAAGAAAACATCAAAACTCAAGCCGAACAACTTTTGGCGCAAACCGGCAGACAAGCATATGGCAAAGGAACAGATGGCATTGATATGCGCTCTAGAACTGGTGATAACAAATACTACAGGGAGTACACCAACAATCTCGATCATACTACACTTGCGGATAAGATGGAAGAGGCATTAAAATTTGAGCACGACAAAGATAATAGAAGCACAGCCAAAGGAGTTGGAGCGGGGCTTGCTAATTTTGCAAAAGGTACATATAGGGTTGGTAGAGATATTATTGCAGGCGGGGCAAAAGGTTTGGTAGATTCTTTGTTTGACAAAGAGTCTACACAGAAATTTTTTAATACTATGGGTACTATATTGTATGCAGTTGCGGCAGTTGCATGTGTGGCGGCTTTATTAGGAAGTGGAGGACTGGTAGGAGCAGCTCTTCCAGCAATAGGAGTTGGATTGTTAGGTGCGGCATCAAAAAGCTTTGCAAGCAGCCTTGGTGAAAAAGAAGAAAAAGAAATTACTTTAAAACACATAAAAAACGTTGATCTTGATAAAGAGCTTGGTAAAGGAAAACAAAATACTCATGAAGTTGGCGTTGGTGATGACAAAAGTGTTGGACAAGATAAAGAGCAGGAAAAAGGCAAAGGAAACGCTAGTGTTGGAACCGAAATCAAAGGCACTCATGAAAAGAGCACAAGCACACAAAACCCTATCTTAGATATCAAAACAGAACTATCTGAAAAAACAAAACAAGAGGTCCAAACTCTTTTAGCAAGTAAAGAGATGAGGGATTTTCAAAAAAATTTGGCAGATGTTAAAGTTACTAAGGATGTTGATTACCTAAACCTCGAAACATCAAAACCTAAGACAGGTCCTAAATTTGAATATATACATACAAAATCCGGTGGGATGAGCAAATAATTAATCTAGGAGGAATAAATAATGTATAAAAAAGAAAACACTCAGCAATTGCTTGGTATTTTAGCATCTTTACATTCATTAAGTTTAAAGACACAGAATTATCATTGGAATGTGACGGGCAGCAATTTCCATAACCTTCATAAGATGTTTGAATCTCAATATAATAAGTTGAGCGCAATGATTGACGATTTGGCTGAACATATCAGGGTCTATAGAATAAAAATTCCAGCAAATTCTGAAAAATTTCAAAAGCTGTCAAAAATGCCAGAAGGTAATGAAAACTATTCTTCACAAGAGATGTTATCTGATCTCTTAAAGGATCATAAAGATATGATGCAGATAACAGAAAAATACTCTCAAAACATTGATAAGTCTATTACTACAATCAATCTACTTGAAGAGCATTTATCTATTCATGAAAAGATTATCTACGCCCTTTCTTCCAGCCTGGAAAAATAAACCATCATAGCTTGATAGCTGGTTGAAGAATGAAAGTTTTTGTACTATAAGATTTTACTAGATTAAATGAACCTCTCTTATTATGAAATTTTCCTTTAAGCCACATTCTGAGATCAACCTATTTTCCAAAGATATTTTGGTTGTTTTACTTGATGAAAACATGTCATTACCAGAGCCACTGCTGAAGGAATCAAAGAAGATTATCGAGCTGATAGAAAATTACCCTGCTTTTACAAAAAAATATGGCGATGTATCTACGTTTAATATCTATCTAAACGACCAACCAAAAACACTCATCGTTTTTTCTAAAGGTAGCAAAGATAAATTAACTAACATAAAAAACCTTGAATTGGGCGGGATGATTGCTTCATGTCTTAATAAGCATAAATTTAAAGAAGCGGAGCTAATATTAGGAGATGAAACAGAAGATGATATCCAAAATATTTGCGAAGGAATAAAATTAAATAACTACAGGTTTAACAAATATTTTGAAAAGAAAAAATCAGATCACGTTTTATATCTTGAAACCATCACTGTCTTTTCAAAACAAAATATAGCAGGAAAATTTTCAATTCGAGAAAAAATTGCTTCTTGCACCCATTTTGCGAGAGATTTAGTGACAGAGCCAGGCAATGCCTTGAATCCTAAAACCTTCAGCGAAATTTGCAAAGAACTTGAAGTTTATGGCTTAGAGGCGGAAGTTTTATCTAAAAAAGATCTAGAGTCTTTGGGAATGCACGCTATCTTAGCGGTTGGTCAAGGAAGCACAGTTCCCCCTTATGTTGTATCATTGAAATGGAATGGCGATACTTCCACAAAAGAATGTATCTCTTTTATTGGAAAAGGAGTGACGTTTGACACAGGAGGAATAAACATAAAACCATCAAAAGGATTAAGCTTGATGAAATATGACATGGGAGGGGCTGCTGTTGTCACGGGATTATTGAGATCTTTAGCTGAAAGAAAAGCAAAAATAAATGCAGTGGGAGTTATAGGTCTGGCAGAAAACATGCCTTCAGGAAGCGCACAAAGACCAGGAGATGTTATAACAACAATGTCTGGTCAAACTGTTGAGGTGGATAACACGGATGCAGAAGGAAGATTGCTCTTAGCTGATGTTATGTGGTATGCTCAAGAAAAATTCAAACCGCACACAATGATTGATCTTGCAACACTCACTGGAGCGATTGTTGTTTGCCTGGGAGATAAGATGGCCGGCTTGTTTTCAAACGATGATGCTTTAGCATCTCAGCTGTTAGAATCAGGAAAAAAAACTGCAGAATATCTTTGGAGAATGCCATTAGATGAATATTATGACAAGCTTATCAACTCAACCATTGCTGACGTATTAAATGTTGGCACGGGTGCTGGCGGAGGAAGTATCACTGCAGCGCAATTCTTACAACGCTTTGTAAAAAAAGAATGCAAATGGGCTCACATTGACATTGCAGGAGTGAATTGGCTTGATAAAAATAGCAATCTATCACCAAAAGGTGCAACGGGATTTGGAGTTAGATTGCTCAATGAGCTTGTTCGTCAGTATTATGAAAATTGTTAAATCAAAAGGGGAGAGATAATGACTGAAAAACAATTTATTAAATTGCCGGAAGGCTATAAGCCCTCTGATAATGAGGACTATATGAATGACTTGCAATTAGAATATTTCAGGAGAAAGCTTTTAAAATGGAGAGAAGATCTATCACTGGAGTCCAGTAACACTGTGTCAAATCTGCAGCATGAAAAACTTAACGAGCCAGATCTTAATGATAGAGCTTCCGCTGAGCGCGATATAAATTTTGAATTGCGCACAAGAGACAGATACAGAAAACTCATAATGAAAATAGATGCAGCCCTTCAGAGGATTGAAAGTGGAACTTATGGTTTTTGTTTAGAGACATTTGAACCAATTGGCTTGCAAAGACTCGATGCACGACCAACGGCAACACTGAGTATCGTGGCACAAGAAAATCATGAAAGAACCAAAAAGGTTTATAATGAAGAGTAATGAAAAACGCTATCTCTAAACTCTCTTATTTACTACATCGGGAGTTGCATGATCTTGAGGAATTGATGCAGAATTCTCTGCACAATGATTGTAATTTGTTAACTGATATAATCTCTCATATATTGTCTTCAAAAGGCAAAAAAATCAGACCTATGATTGCCATTGCGACATCTAGGTTACTCACCCCCAATGTTGATAAAAAAGTTTTTTCGATATCATTAGCACTTGAATTAATACACACTGCGACGCTACTACATGATGACGTCATTGACGATAGCAAAGAAAGACGGAATATCAAAACCTCAAATTACATTTGGGGGAATAAAGCAAGTATACTAGTTGGAGATTTCTTATTTAGCAAATCTTTTGATAGCATGATTAACACTGAAAATATTGAGGTGTTAAAAATTCTATCAAACACTTCTTCTGAAATAGCTAAAGCAGAGCTTTGGCAGCTTGAAATCATAGAAGATTATACAATTAAAACCTCTGATTATATACAATTAATCACATCGAAAACTGCAAAATTATTTAGCAGCGCATGTCAATGCTCAGCAATACTTTCTACAGCAAAGAAAGAGCAATCAATCTCTTTATATGGATATGGGATAAACTTTGGCATCGCCTTTCAATTGATTGATGATATAAGAGATTATTTTGCAACACCTAGCTCTTTAGGAAAAAGCAATGGTAGTGATTTTTATGAAGGAAAAATCACATTACCTCTCATTTTATTGATTCAACATGCTAATAAAGAAGATCTTTCATTCATCGAAAGTCTTTATAAAGGAAATAGTAGAAATTCTATACATTTTGATAAAATAAAATCTTTGATGATTGATTATAAAATTCCATCTAAATCACAAGAATTTTTAGAGAAATATGTGCATCTAGCAATCAAAAATATTGACTCATTTCAAGAATCGGATATTAAAAAAGAATTGATCAACTTAGCGCTAGAGCTGCATAACCCAGAACCATAAAATATAGTAATAGATATAAAAAATTAATAGACAAATTTTGTATATAATGTTACGGGATTTAGAGGGAAAATAATATCATGATTCGTTGCCAATAGTCATAAAACTCTTTCATGCGATTGCTTTGCAGGGCTTACTATAATTTAGATGCTTAACAAGACAATTTAGAACTTGACTTATGCAGCATTGTATGGATAATTTCGATCAGATTAAGTTATGTTTGTCACAATGAAAAGTTTTTCGTTTTTAAAATCTTTACCTGTTAAAAAAGACGAGGTAAGCAAGTTTTTATTATCATCCATCATGATGGTTATGATTATAGCTGTATATAGTATACAAAGAGGGTTAAAAGACTCTTTGGTTGTGACCTATATGGGTGCTGAATTATTATCTACAATAAAGTTATTTGGTGTTTTGCCAATGGCATTTGTGTTTGTGCTTATGTATACTAAGCTATTGGATGTTTTAACAAAAACATCTGTTTTTCATGTGATGAACGTCATCTTTTTGTCTTATTTCTTGTTCTTTACATTTGTCTTGCACCCTAATTTCCATCACCTTAAATTGGATTTAAGCTTCCTGAGCTCACCTACTTTAAAATATCTCTTCATCATGCTTGAGAACTGGCACTTAAGCCTATTTTATATATTTGCAGAAATATGGGGGAGCGTTATGCTTGCTCTTTTATTTTGGCAAACTTGTAACCAGATCTTTAAAACAGAGCAAGCAAAGAGAATCTACCCATTAATAGGATTCTCTGCTCAATTCGGTCTATTAGTTTCTGGAACTATAACAAAAGGCTTTGCAAGCAAAGCTTCATCAGATTGGCAAAACTCTTTAGAAAACATTAATATTTCAGCGTTTATTTGTGGCTTGATCTTATCATTGGCATATTGGTATTTGACAAGCAAACTGGTCGATAAAAAACAATTTAATGCAACTGAATCCAAGAAAAAACATAAGCCTGGTCTCATTAATAGTTTAAAATTTGTTTTTTCTTCAAAGTATGTTTTGTTAATAGCTTCAATCATAGTCTGCTATGGAGTATCAATAAACCTAGTAGAAGGAATATGGAAAAAATATGCAGGGGTTTTATACTCCACGCCTTCTCAATATGCAAATTTCATGGGTGATGTGCAGATCTATACAGCGTTTTTCACCATGGCATTCATGTTAATAGGTTCATATGCGTTAAGTCGTATATCATGGAAAACTGCTGCTATATTAACCCCTATCATGATTGGAGTCACTGGAGCTTTATTCTTCTCTTTCCTAGTGTTTGAAAAACAGCTACTAATAGTTTGTGCAATATTGGGATGTGCACCAATAATATTATCGGTATACTCAGGATTTGCACAAAATTTCTTAAGTAAATCTGTTAAATATTCATTTTTTGATGCCACAAAAGAGATGTCTTACATACCTCTAGACGATGAATTAAGAACAAAAGGAAAGGCTGCTGCCGATGTTATTGGAGGGAGATTTGGTAAATCTGGTGGCTCTATAGTGCAATTCACACTACTTGCAGTTTTTCCAGGAAGCAACTTAATGGATCTAGCTCCCTCTTTGTTTGTGATGTTTGCGATCATAATGATAGTGTGGTTCTTTGCTGTTGGTGGCCTGTCCAAACAATATGAAATCTTAACTAAAAACAACTAGGTTTAACTGCTAAGCAGTCCTGACAATGAAGACAGACGGCTAAGGATGAATTCTGATTAGAAAAAAACATTATCTTCTTGACGGTATATCTTTCAGCTTACTTACCAACCATACCCTACAGTACAATAGCTAAAAAAATACTATATTTTTATTGTCAATTTAAAACTCTTTGGTTTTTAAGTAATTAAAATTATATTATCTTCTACTTAAGAAGACCATTGCATAAAAGCAAAAGAAAAAAATTTGAAACCTGAGGTTAATATAAACGAAGATCTGAGAAAATTAGACAAAAAGACACTCGAAGGAATAACAAGCAATCTTAAAAATGCGGGTCTCACAAATGCTGATAGTATTATAAAAGATGCTGTTTTCCAAGTCTAATCCCCCTAACATTACACACGGTCAAGGTTCAAAAGGCAGGGGTTAGTCTATTAAATATTCTACCTAAACACTTTTTGTAGAAAAATTTTCAGATCCTCTATACCTTCTCACACTCCAAGATAACATATCAATTCTAAAATAATTGATTGCAATAAAGAATATATCTTAGTAGGATACACAGAATACAAACCCATGTAATAGTGAGAAAGTCTATCATAACTAAATCTATCGTACTCATCGGCATGATGGGAAGCGGAAAAAGCACGATTGGCAAAAGATTAGCCAAAAGACTTAATCTACAATTTTATGATAGTGACAAAGTATTAGAAGAAACCGAGGGTATTACAGTTCCTGAGATACAGGAATTTATGGGACAAAAATATCTTGAGCAAAAAGAGGTTGAAATCATAAAAGAAATTTTAGGTTATGGCACAGTTGTTCTTTCTATAGGAGCTGACGTATTCATGAACTCAGAAATTCGCAACACGATTAAAAACAGCTGCATCTCAATCTGGCTTGACATTGACGTTGACGTCATATATCAACGCGCAATGAAAAAAGAAAATAAACCAGAGATCCTCTTGAAGGGCAATCCAAGAGAAAATATAGAAAAAATACTAAAGGAAAGAGAGCCTTTTTTTCAACAAACTGACATAAGAATCCAAAGCACGCTTGAATCACATCATATGGTCGACACCATCATAAAGAGACTTGAAGAAATCACTTAACACACCCTATGTCAATGGATTCAAGCATTGCAGAAAAAATATCGTTATTACGAAAACAAATCCTCAGATACGATCATTATTATTATATACAAAATGAATCGTTAATCACAGATCAACAATATGATGAGTTAAGAAAGGAATTAGAGAAATTAGAAAACAAATACCCCAATTATCACCAAGAAGAAAGTGTGATTGATAAAGTATCAGGAGGGATAGAAAAAGGATTTGAAAAAATCACACACCCTTATCCAATGTTATCTCTTAATAACGCTTTTAACGAAAAAGATATACTGGATTTCATAAAGAGGGTTCAAGATCTTGCAAAAAGCAAAATTTCTTTTTTTTGTGAACCAAAAATAGATGGTGTCTCATTTTCTACTTATTATATCAATGGAAAATTAGCATATGCAGCAACAAGAGGAGATGGAAAAATGGGGGAAGATATAACCGAGAATGTAAAAACAATTCGAAACTTCCCTATAGATATAAGTTATAAAAAACCCTTAATAGCAAGGGGCGAAATATACATCACAAAAAGTGCTTTTTTAAAATTTAACGCACATCAGTCTGAAAAAAGCAATATCACATTTTCAAATCCTAGAAACTTTGCATCAGGTTCATTAAGACAATTAAACCCAGAAATAACAAAAGAAAGACCATTAGATTATTTCATATGGGGAGGAAAAGTTGATGAAATCACCACCCAAGAAAGGATGATGCAGTTTTTCAAAGATCTTGGATTTTTCACAACTAATTTAAGCATTTTAGCAGAGAGAGTTGAGGATATTAATTCTTATTATGAAAAAATGCATTTAATGAGAAAGAATCTGGATTACGATATTGATGGCCTAGTGTACAAGATAAATCATATAGACTTGCAAAATAAACTAGGAAGTACCAATAGAGCCCCAAGATGGGCAATAGCACATAAATTCCCCTCTTCTTCTGCAATCACTGAAATAGAAGATATAACTATTCAAGTTGGCAGAACTGGAGCCATCACACCTGTTGCTAAACTCAAACCTATAAACATTGGAGGCGTGTTAGTCACAAAAGCCTCTTTGCATAATGAAGAAGAAATCAAAAGAAAAGATGTTAGAATTGGTGACACGGTTAATATCAAAAGATCTGGCGATGTCATTCCTCAAATAACATCAGTTGATTTGGAAAAAAGACCTAAAAATACACAAAAATTTCAATTCCCTGAGAAATGTCCTGTTTGCAATAGCACAATTAACAATCATAAATCTGAAATTATCAAACGCTGCTCTGGTGGATTAAAATGCAAAGCGCAAGCCATTGAAAGATTGGCACATTTTGTAAGCAAGGAAGCCTTTGATATCGCGGGATTATCTGGAAAAAAAATTTCTCAATTGTATGATGCAGGAATACTGAAAACTTTTTCTGATATATTTGAATTTTCAACAAGCACTTTAGCTAAAAAAATAACTTCTTTAGAAGGCTGGGGATCGCTTTCTTATACCAATTTATTAAAAAGCATAAAAAGCTCCAAAAACATATCTCTTGCACGGTTTATATATTCTTTAGGAATCAGATACATAGGAATAGAAAATGCAGAATTAATAACAAAACATTTTGGAACTATAGAAAATTTCTTAAACTGCACCGAGAATAACAAATTAAAGTTACATGCAATAAAAGGAATAGGAACAAAAATAGAGCAGGGTTTGATTGAGTTTCTCTCTGATTCTTACAATCTAGAATCTATACGAAAATTAACAAAACATGTAACAATCACAGAAAAAGAAAAAACAACCAACCCATTATTTGATGATAAAACATTTATATTCACAGGCACTTTAGAAACTTTCACAAGATCAACTGCTGAAAATATGGTCAAAGAATTAGGTGGCAACATCTCATCAAGCATCTCAAAAAATACAGATTTTTTAGTGATTGGTTCATCTCCTGGCAGTAAACTCAAAAAAGCGCAAGAATTAGGTGTTGCGATCTTAAGTGAAAACGAATTTAAGAATATGATAAGCACAAATGCAGCACTTTCATAAAAGTAGTGATCTTGGCACAATCATTGCTGAAATCAAAGAACAAGTTGCCAAGCAAGCTCAAAAACATCTTGTTCATCATAATTTCCCGGAACAAACAAGACTTTTAGACGCAATGCAACATACACTTCTTAATAATGGCAAAATGTTAAGACCTATTATGCTATGCTTGGCATCTAAAATTTTTTCTGCTGACATAACAAGCAGCATTCCTTTTGCCCTTGCTATAGAAATGATACATGCTTACACACTCATTCACGACGATCTGCCCGCACTAGACAATGATGATTATAGAAGAGGATCTCCTTCTTGTCATAAAAAATTCGATGAAGCAACAGCAATTTTAGCGGGCAATAGCCTCTTGACGTACGCCTTTCAAATACTTTCACGATCAAATCCTTTTTTATCCCCAAACCAACAGTTATTAATAATTAACCAAACAAGTAAATATGTTGGATATCAAGGAACAATAGGAGGTCAAATGCTTGATTTAATTGATCTTAAGAGGGAGAAAAATCTTGAAGAAATCGAACGACTTAATAAATTAAAAACTGGCAATTTATTCGTCTTATGCACCAAAATAGCATGTATTATTCATTCTTCATCTCAACAAGAGTCGGATCATCTTATGCAATACAGCACTAATTTTGGCATTGCTTATCAAATGAAAGATAATATAGAGGATAATGAAAAAACAAAATCATTAATATCACTCGATGATGTTATTCATGAATCTTTAAAATCCCTTGACTTTTTTGGTAATAGAGCAATATTGTTAAAGGAATTTACTGAACATTGCTTTGCAAAAAGACATTAAAAAAACAGACTTTAGTGAAAAAAAATCCTCAAGGAGAGATTTTTTTACCATGAGCGCGACTGCTGTTGCTTGCGTTGGAGCAGCGACAGCTGCAATTCCCATTTTAAGCAGCCTCAAACCTGACAAGGGAGTGTTGGCATCTGGCAGTATAGAAGTAGGGCTAACCAACATAAAAGAAGGAGAGACCATCACTGTTGTGTGGCGTGGTAAACCAGTCTTTATCACCAGAAGGACTTCTCAAGAAATTAAAGAGGCTCAATCAGTCAATCTATCAGAATTAAAAGATCCTGAACCAGATAGCGAAAGAGTCAAGACAGGAAAAGAACAATGGTTGGTAACAATAGGTATATGCACACACTTGGGATGCGTCCCTCTTGGCAACAAAGGAGATTATGGAGGGTGGTTTTGTCCATGCCATGGCTCACATTATGATAGCTCAGGAAGAATAAGACAGGGTCCAGCTCCAAAAAATCTAGCAATACCTTCATATAAATTCTTATCAGACGATAAAATACTTATAGGTTGATATGAGCAAGAACCCTAACAGATCTGTTGCAGAGTGGATAGAATATAGACTTCCTATATTCAGCTTTCTCAAACACACACGAAACTATAAAGTACCAAAAAACCTTAACTATGCATGGAATTTTGGCTCAATAGCAGGCATTGCATTAGTGCTTCAAATCATAACAGGGTTGTTTTTAGCAATGCAATATACCCCTCATGTAAAATTTGCATTTGACAGCATTGAAAACATAATGCGTAACGTCAATTATGGATGGTTGATCAGATATACTCATGCAGTGGGAGCATCAATGTTTTTTGCAAGCATATACATTCATATCGCAAGAGGACTGTATTATGGATCATATAAATCTCCTCGCGAGTTAATCTGGTTTTTTGGGATATTCATATTCTTGCTTACCATGGCAACAGCTTTCATGGGATATGTTTTGCCATGGGGGCAAATGAGTTATTGGGGAGCAAATGTCATCACAAATTTGTTCTCAGCAATACCGTTCATAGGAGATGATATAGTTGTGTGGTTATGGGGTGGTTTTTCTGTAGATAACCCAACATTAAACAGATTTTTCGTATTACATTTCCTATTACCTTTCGTAATACTTGGAGTTGTTATATTGCATGTTATAGCACTTCATATTCATGGCTCTAACAATCCAACAGGAGTGGAGGTGAAATCAGAAAAAGATACAGTCCCATTTCATCCTTACTATACCATCAAAGATTTTTTTGGTTTTGGTATATTTTTCATGATTTACTTTTATTTTGTTTTTTTCAAACCAAATGTATTAGGACATCCTGACAACTACATACCAGCAGACCCACTTGTGACCCCTGCTCATATAGTGCCAGAGTGGTATTTTTTGCCTTTTTATGCTATACTGCGAGCAATTCCCGACAAGTTATTTGGAGTTATTGCAATGTTTAGCTCTATATTAGTTCTTTTTGCACTCCCATGGCTTGATTTTCATAAAGTAAAAAGTGCCAGATATAGACCCTGGTTTAGATTTTTCACTTTCATATTTTTCATCAACTTCATTTTTCTTGGGTATCTTGGAGGACAAGCAGCAGAGGAACCATACATCACTTTTAGCCAAATCGCTTCAACGGTATACTTCTTGCACTTCTTAGTAATACTACCCCTCCTCTCAAAATATGAAAAATCAAAACCCTTACCTGAAACATTATCATCCTAAATACCCACTTAATGTGACTCATGATAGTGGAAAAAGAAATGTGCTCTCAGATCTAAACAAAAGATTGTCAGCTTTATTTGATCCATGTAATTCACCCTTTTCGCAGTAAGATTATATAATTTCCCTGTTTTTTCTTCTTTCCCAATCTCTCTGTTTGATTGTTTCTCTTTTATCGTGTTTTTTCTTTCCTTTTGCTATGCCAAGAAGCAATTTTGCAATATTTCTTTTATTAAAATATATGGAAAGTGGGATAAGCGTATATCCTTTTCTTTTTGTTAGACCTATCAAATTTTTTATTTCTTTTTTATGCAATAGGAGCTTTCTAAGTCTTGTGGGGTGGTGATTATATATCTTTGCATAGTCATATTGTTGTATATTGGCTCCTATAAGAAAAACTTCGTTATCTATTACATCAGCGTAAGATTCAGCTATACTGACTTTTGAAAGCCTCAAGGATTTTACTTCAGATCCTTTAAGAGATATGCCAGCTTCAATTTCTTCTTCTATGAAATATTCATAATAAGCTTTTTTATTTTTTGCTAAAATTTGAACAGGTCTGTTCTTCATTATATACTCTTTTTAGCTACTTGATCAAACCTGATCATTTCATCGAGAAAATTGCTGAGTTGATTGAGTGGCAGCATGCATGGACCATCGCTTGGAGCTTGATCTGGATTTTCATGTGTCTCTATAAACAAACCAGCAATGCCAAGTGCTATTGCTGATTTTGCAAGGGGCAGTATAAACTCTCTTTGTCCACCACTTGAAGACCCTAATCCACCTGGCTGTTGAACAGAATGAGTGGCATCGAATATTACTGGAAATCCTGTTTTTTTCATGATTTCGAGTCCACGCATATCATTCACTAGATTGTTATACCCAAAAAATGTTCCTCTTTCTGTTAGTATTATTTTTTCATTATTTTGGGATAGAATTTTATTTACCATATTCTGCATATCATATGGAGATGCAAACTGACCTTTTTTGATATTTACTACCTTCTGAGTTTGTGCAGCAGCAATTAATAAATCAGTTTGTCTGCATAAAAATGCAGGGATTTGTAAAACATCAACAACTTTTGCAATTTCAGCGCATTGATGTGGCAAGTGCACATCGGTGATCACTGGGCATTGAACTTTTTCTTTTATTTTTTGAAATATTGGCAATGCTTTTTCAAGCCCCACACCCCTCTTGCCTTCAGCAGAACTTCTATTGGCTTTATCAAAAGAAGTTTTAAATATAAATGATATGCCTTTCTTATCTGTTGTTTCTTTTAACTTATAAGCGATATCGATAACATGATCTTCAGATTCCATTTGACACGGCCCTGCAATTAATATGAACGGAAGGTTATTGCTTATTCGTATATTATTGATCTCTACAATTTTTGACATATCTACATTTTTTTATTTGCCAGATTAAACTAAGTTTATATGATAATCTAGTTAATATCTCAATAAATTTAATACGCAAATGGTGCTAATGCCACATTGGCCAAAGATTCTAAGGACGAATTATAAAGACATAGATCTTGTGAATATTAAGGCACTATTAGATAGATTGGGTAATCCAGAGAGAAAAATAAAGAATGTAGTACATGTTGCTGGAACAAATGGAAAAGGCTCTACTATAGCTTTTTTACATGCGATATTGATAGCTGCTGGGTATAAAGTAAATAAATATATTTCTCCACATCTCATTAGATTTAATGAAAGAATCACATTAATGAATAAAGAAGTTGAGGATAACATACTATACAGCGCTCTTGAAGAGTGCAGAAATAAAGCAGATGGTCTAGATTTAACATTTTTTGAAGCTACAACAGCGGCTGCTTTTTTACTATTTTCTAACGCTGATGCAGATATATCATTCATTGAAACTGGAATGGGAGGGAGATTAGATGCAACAAATGTCATTTGTAATCCTCTGATTTCAGTAATCACACCTATTTCTTATGATCATTGTGAATATTTAGGGAGCACATTGATAAGCATAGCGAAGGAAAAAGCTGGCATAATTAAGAAAAATTCAAAATGTGTCATTAGTTGGCAAGAGAGAGAAGTTAAGGATTTTTTGATAAAAAAAGCTGAAGAGTTATGCTCTCAATCTCATGTATTTGGCAGGGATTGGAATCTTAGAAAAAATGAACAAGGATTTTCATATATAGATTCTGAAGAGTTAAATCTACCAAAACCCTCTTTAGTGGGTATACATCAAACATTAAATGCAGCAACTGCCATTGCAACGACCAAAAAACTAAATTTTAGCATTAGCAACAATCAAATGGTTGAAGGTATAAAGAATGCTTATTGGCCAGCAAGAATGCAAAGAATAACTAAGGGTGTTTTATATGCAATGCTACCAGAAAGTTATGAATTATGGCTTGATGGTGCGCATAATCCTTCAGGAGCTCAAATGGTTGCAGCAACTCTTTTGAATATGGCAAAAATGAAGACGATTATGATCAATGGACGCAGTAAAGGCAGAGATATAAAAGGTTTTTTAGTGCATTTTAAAGATATTATAGAGCTTTTATATGCTGTTAAGGTTCAGTGGGAGCCCATGAGTGAGGATCCAGAAAAAATTGTTGATGTTGCCAAAGAGATTGGTTTCAAAGCAAGCGTCATGCCTTCAATAAAAGATGCGTTGAATGAATGTATTAAACTACACGGCAATACCCCTGTTAGAATCTTAGTGGTTGGATCTTTATATTTTGCAGGTGATGTTATGACTGCAAATCAAGAATAGTGTGTAGAAGATCTTGACTTAATCTTGCATTGAGATTAATATCAAGATGGTTAATATTGTTGAGGGTGTAAAATGTTAAGGAAATTTCTCTTATTTTTTGTTTTTAATGCTTTTTTTTCAGCTTATCTGTTTGCAAGAGAATGTGAAAAAAATGTCTATTTTTTATTTGATTTGGATTCCACTTTAATTACAAATTTAGAGCCTAAAAAAGACTATAGCGCTGTTTTAAAAGATAATGGTTTGTTACACAAAAAAATATCATTTTATGTTTCAGAAGAAGATGATAAAAGTGGCTATATTTGGTATAAGACTTTAGATAAAAACAAGCATTTGATGAATAAAGTTGAGCCTATAATTCTTTCAAAATTTTCAGATGATCTTTTTTATATAGAAGAGGAGGTGGTCTTTAGACCTTCTATGCAAAAATTAATACGAAATTTAGAGAAATTAGGTGGTGATAAGGTTTGTAGGCATTTTTATATAACTTCAGCAAACTCTAAAACTAGGACTGATTATTTATTAAAATCATTTAAAGCAGATTCTCAATATAAGATCTTTGAGTTATTGAGCGCAAAAGATAGAGAAAAATTTATGATACAAGGTGAGGGGACAAATTCGAAAAAAAGTTTAGTAAAATTTAGAAAGGAATGTGCCATTGGATGCAATAAGAGTTATGTAGTCTTAATTGATGACATTAATTCTGCCAGAGTAGAGCTTTCTGAATATGATGTCGACAAACTTGTTACAGTAAAAAAATTTCTTCCTGATATGTTTAATAAAAAAGATCTAAAAATGGATCAAGAAGACATGGATAAGAAATTTATTGAAATTAAGGATTTTATTGGAGCATAGAGATTGATTAAATAGTGATTAAGCTTTATAATGTGTATGTTTAAATTGTTTTAGACTATGGTGATAAACTCTATTCATAATAGTTGGTTTGGACTCGGGGGCGGTGCCCGACGCTTCCACCATCTTAAGATATGGGAGCGAAATTAGTTTCGACAGCCAATCAAAAGGGTAGTTTTACTCAGTGTGATTACTGTAAAAGATCAAAAACAATAGTTGCAAAAAATAAATTTGCTTCTGCTAAAAATGATATGAACGTGTTGCCAATGGCTGCATAACATTGATTTTTAGCGCGGCTGGGGGCTTGCCGGGCAACAGGAAAGCCCTATTGCGATATTAGAGGATTTATGTATGATAAAAAAAACATCTTTGCTAAAATCATAAACAAAGAGGTTTCATGTAATGTTGTTTTTGAAAACGAGTTTGCATTGATTTTTCATGATCTTAATCCCGCTGCGCCAATACACTTGCTTGCTATTCCAAAAGGTGAGTATGTTTCTTTTGCAGATTTCAGCATGTCAGCAAATGCTGATGAGATATCAGGTTTGTTTGCCGCAATCTCTCATATCACTAGCAAGCTAGGAATAAGCGCATCAGGGTATAGATTGATAACAAACCATGGGAAAGATGCTTTACAAACCGTGCCTCATTTTCACATCCACATCTTGGCTGGTAAAAAACTAGGTGGTCTTTTAGAAAACGATTCTCATCATGGTTCTTTATGAAGCGAAATAAGTGGGGCACAAAGCTGAAGCACTTGGTGGAATTTTTGCTGGTTAAGCTTTTTATTAACTTTTTTTCTTTGTTGAATATAGAAACAGCATCTTTGATAGGCAGTAAGATTGCTAGATTTTTTTGCTTATTATTGCCTGAAAATAGGGTAATTAAGAAAAACTTAGAACTTTGCAATATTGGCTATTCGGATAATTTGATACCTAAGATCTGGGAGCATTTTGGCGAAATGATTGGCGAAATGCCTCATTGGAAAAAAATGAGCAGAGAAGAATTTTTTCGTAGAGTTAAGGTTGTTAACCATAATAAAGATTTTCCAAAACAGGGAGTATTAGTTTCTGCTCATATAGGTAATTGGGAATTAATTTCAAGAATAGCTTATGAATATAGCGTTGACTTATCTTTGGTGCATAGACCAGCTAACAATCCATATGTTAATAGATTGATAAATGACACCAGAGGGTATGATAATGTATCGTTGATTCCAAAAGGGATTGAAGGGGTTAGGCAAATACTTAAAGATATCAAAAAGAATCATTTAATTGGAATGCTGACAGATCAAAAAAGTGCTGAAGGTGTGGAATCTGTGTTTTTCAATTATATTGCAATGACCACAGCTCTCCCTGCCTCATTAGCTTTGAAACATAACGTGCCGATATATCCAATCAAAATGATCAGGACTCATGGAGTAAACTATTCTGTTGAAATCTTCAAGCCATTACGTATTAATCAAGATGATAGCAAGGAGTCTATTACACAAAAAATCAACAAAATTTTTGAAACCTGGATCAAGAAAAATCCAGAGCAGTGGTTTTGGTTTCATAACAGATGGAAATAATCCGCTATATTTATTGAAGATGTGCAGTCGCAGAATCCTCACCGGTTAAAAAATTCCATATTAATTTCGAGAAATGAAGAACTCCTTCTAAGGCGTTTGCTTGTTCTTCAGGCGATTTCAGATTTTTTAACAGATCTAAAAACCCCCATACATATAAAGCTCTTTCTTGGTATAGCAAAAGGAAAGAAGAAACAGGTAGACCATACTGTATTGCAACTATAAGGACAATGTTTTTATATCTAACACCATTCTTGACTATGTTTGGATGATGACCTATCATTGAATAATAATCATCTCAAGGGGGGAAAAGATGAGATTGTTTGATTTTTTGAAATCTAAAGAACGCAGTTCTATAGAAGAAGCAAGAAGGTCAGCTGCTTTAACACTTGAAAAAATGTTAAGGGATAGGGCTATATCATCTCAAACAGCATTCAAAGCTGCTGCTGAAAAGCAATCTGGCATCACCGCTGGTTATGTGGGTGAAAGAGAATCTAAGGATTTTCACCACCTAAAACCTCAATCCGAAAATTTTTCAGAAAGAAGTAAAAACAGAGTAACGGTGAGAAAAATAAAATCGACCCACGAACCAATCAAAGAAACAAACATGCTCAAGCATGCTTTCAAACAAGACGTAGATATAAAAAGATATGCCCAAGATTCAGAAAGAACAAAGGCAAACCAGGAGCTTCGCAAACAAATGCAACATCTTTCAGACAGAGATGATTTTATGAGAGAGTATGTTTCAGGAGCAATATACAAAAAATTACTTTATGATCGCACGCCTGTGATTGAAATTGTCAAAGCATCCGATCCTCAAAAAATCTATATAAGGTCAAAATTTTTAGAAAACTTTCAAACAATTTCAGAGTTCAG
>CBFHIH010000005.1:28775-33167 GCA_965655955.1 Candidatus Midichloriaceae bacterium
TGGCGAACTAAAAAAAATTGAGGGGTTTGAAAAAGTTATAGCATCTTGTTTGTTAATGGGAGATATAGATTATCATCAAGGAAATGTAGGAGTAATCACAAAAGAAGAAAACGGTGAAATAAGATATATTGCCACAAAAATTGATCATGGCAGATCTTTGATGAATTTTCACCCTAACATCAACACAATATTTAGCGATCTATCCCTCAAAATTCAGCATTATCAGTATGCTAAAATAGATCTTGATCCATTAAAACTCAAAGAATCATTAGAGCAAATGATGCAGGTGTCTTTAGAGGAGATTAAATCATTAATAGATGCAAGAATATACAATCTTAAAAAACAAGGATTCGATTTCAAAGGTTTAGATATAGGTTATAGCGAAGGTATGGGGTGGTATGGCGTAGGCAACCATCAAATTTCAGAGGCTGAGGAAGCAAAAGAAAATTTCATACAAAGACTGAAGGATCAAAGGAAAATTATACAGGAATTTTGCAAAAAATTAGACATTATCGCAAAAATCACTCCCAAAGTTGAAAATTGGCTCAATACATTTATCCATAGAGATCCAATTTTGTTTGCTTCACAACAAGGCTATAAAATTGAAGGAAAAGATCCTATTGCTTGGGCTATAGAAAACAAGCTATTAATAAGTGGACAAGATCCCGTATCATTTGCTGTTGCACGAAATCTACGTATTAACAATGAACGTCCTTTGATATGGGCTCTAAAACAAAATATTAAAATTAATGGTGTTCATCCAGCAATATATGCCATTCAATACCAAAATGACTTCCATCCTCAATACGACTTTAATCACTTATTAAAAAATGTCGAGAAAGAATCATTAAAATTAACTGAAAAAGAGTTAGATCTTTGTGTGCAATTTCATCAAAAAGCAACCACGCAATCTGAAAAAGAATTCATAGCAACAATTCATTCTCAGCACTATAAAAACACTAATCAGTCACTCATTAATATGAATTCAAGTCTTGGTACAGTTTTAGGTAATAAAAATGACCTTGAAAATCTATTGGGTAATGCTGAAGGAAAAAGATTATTTGAAAAAGTACTACAAAACAAATATCTCGATCTTGAAGTAAGAGAAGAAATGGAAAAAGCAAAAAAACAATACAACGATAATTCTCAGCACCTAGATTTATCTAAAAAAGAAATTGCTGGAGTTGCATTCATGTCAATCGTTGGATTGGGCCTTGGTGGCAAGTGGCTTTACGATAAATTAAAAGAATCAAAGGAAAAAAAACATGAATCTTTAGTAGACAGATCATTACAAAATTTTAAATACGTCGTAGCAGAAGTACAAGAACACAATCAGCATAAATCGTCATATCAATCCTTAGCAGAACTTATGCAGCAACGAGATCATATCAGAGATCGCACATCCATTGTCAATGAAGAACATAAACACTCTAGAGATTCAAGTTTTACTAAATTAGATTCATTGCACCAATCTCTTGAAAAAGCTATGGAAGGTAACAAAAAAGGGTATACATCACCAATTTTCATAGATAGTGAAAGAAGCAGAGGCAAAGCATTTATTATGGATGAAGAACAACGTTCAGAAACAAGTTCCCGATCCTGTCACAGTAGATAAAAAATCAATCGCTTAATATATCAGTTATCTTAAATTTATCAGGATCTGCATTCCTGATAAATTTCTTTATTAATTGTAGGTTTTTCTCAGATTGCTTGATCAAAAAAATTAGGTCCTTTTCATCAGCCCCTCTTTTCAGGAGAAGATCTAATTGCTTGCTACTATTGTAATATGCATCATTAATAACTATGTTGCATCTCAACACCTTATCATCAATCGAAAGAGCCTTTGCAATGTTAGAAAATAGCTTGTCATTACCCTGATCATTATAAAACAATGTCTTGCCAGTTTTCTTTACCTCTGTCAATAAAAACAGCAAATTATCAGATCTATCGGTAAATGATTCATTAACCTGCGTGTAAAAACCATCAGCCTTCAGTGATCTACTCATTATCCAACTTAACCTTTTGTGATTTTCTTTATTATCCAGTTTACTAATTAATGCAGCAGGTCCGTTATCTTCAAAATAATCATCATATGTCTCCATAGGTATACCAACCAACACGACCCTACCCTTTGATTTTAGATAATCTATAGATCCCTCGAGATTTTTTGAATATGCTGAAAGACCAATAGCAAAATTTTCTGGTAACAATGAAGTTATTTTTTTCACTAACCTTTCATTCAAACCTAAATCAAAAAAAATAACTTTGACGTTCGAAATGACAATCTGTTTATCTACACTTAAATCGGATTCCTTCGCTTCATTATCTGTATCAAATAACGAAATTGCAGCACCGTCATACTCTTTCACCACATCATGAGAGATATCTTTTTCTTGGTTCGATCTATATAAATGATACATACCATAGAAAATTACCAACAATATCAAGGCCAACACCACCAACACTGCAAATATTGCTGGCACACTAGATCCTATCCTTTTATCAATTCTGGAAAGATACTTCATCAAAAAAACATTATTTACACATAGAGCTATATAATAAAAACTCTTGATTTACCAGTGTTTTAATTTTAATGTAGCCTCATATAATCTAGAGTTATTGATGTTTTACATAGGACTTGCTGTACTGTTTGGATCGGTGTTTTTGGGATACCTTGCAATAGGTGGAAATCTGATGGTTTTGCTTCATCCCTCTGAGTGGGTAATTATACTTGGAGCAGCGATTGGTAGCTATATTATAGCAAATCCTAAAACTGTAATTGTCGACATGTTTAAGTCGCTAAAAATTCTCAATAGGACTTCTCCTTATACAAAGAATGATTATCTAGAACTTTTATCTTTTATGTTTGGATTTTTTAAATTTGTCCATTCAAATGGTATGATAGAAGTTGAAAATCACATTGAGAACCCCCAAAAAAGCGAATTATTTACAAAATTCAAGATAATGAAGAAGAATAGCGAAGCTATCACTTTTTTTTCAGATTATTTTAGAGTTGTTGCTCTCGGATTTGACAATTCAATGGAGTTAGAAAATATGATGGATAACGACCTTGAGAGCAGAAAAAATCACTCAGACTCAATATCCTCCTCCTTGGTCAAAACAGCAGATGCACTTCCAGCTCTTGGTATCGTTGCAGCAGTTCTTGGTGTGATCACTGCAATGGCTTCAGTGGGAGGAGAGCCAGCGGTTTTAGGAAAAAAAATAGCCTCTGCCTTAGTTGGGACTTTCATAGGCGCCTTCACTTCTTATGGACTTATAGGTCCTATAGCATTCTTCATTGCCAAATATAAAAGTGAAGAAATCCACTTTTTAGAATGCATTAAATCTGCTATAATAGCACATATGAATGGCTGCGCCCCTTCCGTGTGCATAGAATTTGCCAGACAAGTTATACCTAAAGCTTATAAGCCTTCATTTTCTGAAGTAGAAAATAAAATTGATCAGATCTCTAGGTAACAGATAGTAGAGAGATGCCAAAAAAAAATAAAAAACCACTCTACATAGTAAAAAAAAGAAGAAAAAATCATCAAGATTTTCATGGTGGATCATGGAAACTGGCCTATGCAGATTTTGTCACTGCAATGATGGCCTTCTTTTTGCTTCTGTGGTCTTTAAATGCCAACAATAATGCTGACCTCAAAGAAGTGTCAGAGTATTTTAAACCAACATTATCTTTTTTAGATAGTAAAAACACCTCCTCATCTACAGTGGATAGCTCTGTTGTCAACATCGAAAAAGACGATAATCCATCTAATTTGGCTGAAATAGAATATAAAACGCTACTTAACATCAAAAAGAAACTTGAAGATAACAAATTTGATTCTGTAAAATCATATAAAACACCTTATGGATTAGAAATAATATTAAGCGACAAAGGATCTAACACCATATTTGATGGCACAAGCGCCGAATTAACTAATTATGGCAGAGGAGTAGTTAACAACGTCGCCAAACTAATAAAATTCTCTCCAAGCATGCTTGAGGTCACAGGAAATGTGTGCGTATATTGCTATTCAGGATTCAATTATGATAAATGGCAATTAGCTGTTGACAGAGCTAACATCGTAAAAAGAGTATTGCTATTTGAAGGCGTCGCCACTGAAAAAATACAGACTATTGCAGGAACTCAGCAAAATGTCAAAAAACATGAAAACATAAAAGATGCAGAAGCCAAAAAAATATCTATAACCCTATTAAGACCAGAGTATTTAACTCATTTTAACCAATCTGCACCTTAAAATATCGCCATAGAAGATAGTTATGATAATGACTAAAACACATAAATACACACATCCTATGTCGCGTGCCCCATCTTTTCCTATAAAGATCATTGCGTTATTCCAATCAATATATTGGCTCTTAAAGGGGATG
>CBFHIH010000005.1:33177-34016 GCA_965655955.1 Candidatus Midichloriaceae bacterium
TCTTTTTAAGCCCAAGGCCACCATCAACTATCCTTTCGAAAAAGCACCTATTAGCCATAGATTCAGAGGAGAGCATGCACTTAGAAAATATGCATCTCAAGAAGAAAGGTGCATAGCATGCAAATTATGCGAATCAGCTTGCCCAGCTCAAGCTATCACAATAGATTCAGAAGCTCGACAAAATGATGGTATAAGAAAAACCACAAGATATGATATAGATATGACAAAATGCATTTATTGTGGCTTATGTCAAGAAGCGTGCCCTGTTGACGCAATAGTTGAAGGAACTAACTTTGAATTTGCAACCGAAACTCATTCTGAACTTCTTTATAACAAACAAAAGTTGCTTAACAACGGCGATCAATGGGAGTCTGAAATAAGAAAAGATTTATCCAAAACCACATAACCATATGATTCACAGTAATGAAACAGTCACTATATTTGGGGGTAATGGATTTATAGGGCAATATCTAGTACGACACGTCGCAAAAACTAACGCCAGAATTCTAGTAATTAGTAACACTACCCCTATTCATAATTCTTTATCATTAAACGGATTTCCAGGACAAATCTTTTGTATCAAATCAGAGAAATCTAAAGATTTTTATGAAAACATTATTAGCCAATCTGATTATGTGGTAAATTTAATAGGCATCTTAAGTGAGTCAAATCACAATAGCTTCAAAGAAGCTCATGAAGAAATACCGAACCATATCTCTTTTTTCTCAGAAAAACACAAAATAAAAAAGCTCATACAAATATCAGCTCTTGGAATACAAAATTCAAACAAATTCTCACAATACGCTAAATCAAAAATTAATGGTGAAAATATAGTATTA
>CBFHIH010000006.1:0-12882 GCA_965655955.1 Candidatus Midichloriaceae bacterium
TCTTATGCTCTTCTGATTCCAATTTTACACTTGCATAACCCACTAAAAATCCTGCTAAAACAATTGCAATCACATTTCCTTCTAAAAATATCTTAATAATGTTTGAAGGAACCATGTTGAGCAGATGATCTAAGATTTGCAGATCATTATTAATAGAAAGACTAACATCCTCTGCTCTAAAAACAGGATTTATCAGCATATAAACTCCCATTGCAATCAAAGCCGATATCATTGTTGTGCTGATGGTGTAAGTGATCGTTTTTGTCAAAATGCATTTAAATGCTGTATGTTGCGCTAACTTATTAATGCTTGAGCTTATTGAAAGGAATATAATGGGCAGGCTGACAAATTTCAGAAGATTCATAAAAACTTCAACTATATATTTAGCTAAAATCTCAACAAATGAGATTTGCAAATACCCCAAAATAAAACCTATAAAAATGGAAACAATCATCCATATGAATTTTTTTTGCTCTTTAGAAGAAGCAATATTTTGTAACCATTTCACCATCTTAAAGCATCAGTCGTTTAAAAAGATATTTGAAAACTCAGACCATTCTCTTTTAGACATATT
Organism: Candidatus Midichloriaceae bacterium; assembly: GCA_965655955.1. GTDB lineage: Bacteria > Pseudomonadota > Alphaproteobacteria > Rickettsiales > Midichloriaceae > CBFHIH01. The sequence goes on from CBFHIH010000006.1 coordinate 575, forward strand.
ACTACTCTCCTGAGTCACCTCTTCACCTCGTATGATACGCTTTATCACCTCTTTTGCCATAACAGAAAGATTGACAGAATCTTTTTTGTATTTCAAAAAAGCCTCATAGGCATTTGGCACCCAATTTTTAACGATATCTAATAACACATCAGCATAAGCTCTGATTTCATATTGAGCATGAGAATCTGCGCGCAATTTCAGAAAATGTAATAAATTATGAAGATCTATTTTCCAATACCATTGCGTGTAAAAATTTAAAGTGAGATTCATCCTAGCCAATTCCCTTGCTATACCAAATTTTGAACTATCCAACACCTCTCCTGTTTTTTCATCAATATTAAGAAGATGAATGTAGTTATTATAGCAATTAATAGAATCTTCTCTCAGTATATCCAACACTTTTCTTGACTCTTCAGCACTTAAAACATCTCCCCTTCCTTGCTTATTATCTATTGACTGTGCAGAGATATGAGAAGGATCAGGAAGATAAAATTCTTTATCCAATATTGAATATCTGGCAGAATATTCATTCACACTCGCTGTTCTGTGCCTAATCCATTGTCTAGCAATGAATATAGGGAGCTTTATATGAAATTTTATTTCGCACATCTCAAAAGGCGTCGTGTGTTGATGTCTCATTAAATACGCAATTAATCCTTTATCTTGAGATGTCTTCTTTGTTCCTCTTCCATAAGAAACCCTAGCAGCTTGCACAATTGCATCGTCATTTCCCATATAATCTACCACCCTGACAAATCCATGATCCAAGACTTTAATAGGATCAAATAATATTTTCTCTAAAGATTCTGAGACAGTTCTTTTGGTGGTATTTTTTATTTGATATTCCATCCCTTAATAGTTTAAAATTTATTATACTTGAATAGCAGTTGACACAAACTAATGATAAGTAAATTCTTTTTTATATTATAATAAAGCACAAAAGTAAATGGTGTACCCGATTGTAACTGAAATAAAAGATCCTGATGAGCTGTTTGGTGCTTTATTAACAAGAGTTTCCGAAAACAAAAACATCGATATTTCTGCTCTTAAAAAAGCATATAGAATAGCTGCTATAGCACATATGGGACAATTCCGTTCCTCAAATGTTCCTTATATACTACACCCTCTTTATGTTGCATACACAGTAGCAGATTTGCATATGGATACCGTCACTATAGTTTCTGCATTACTACATGATACACTGGAAGATACCCAATTAACCTATGATAAAGTATCAAGGCTTTTTAGCCCTAAAGTTGCTGATATGGTCCAGGCATTAACTAAATTGGAGATTATAGAAAATGATCACTTAATATCAGATGAAAAGATCTACTCAGAAAACTATAGAAATTTGTTATGTGCAGTTTCCAAAGATATTCGCGTAATAATCATAAAAATTGCAGACAGACTCCACAACATGGAAACTTTACAATACATAGCAAATGAAAAAAAAAGAAAGCGAATTGCAAAAGAAACTTTAGAAGTTCACGTGGCTTTAAGTGAAAGAATAGGGCTCAACACTATAAAAAGTAGATTACAAGAGTTGGTATTTAAAGAACTTTATCCAAAAGAAAGACAGTATATATTACAAAAGATTGATAAAGTTAAACAAAAAACCCAATCTTCAATTATTAACATTATTGAAAGATTACAAAAGTGTTTATCTGAGAAACAAGTAGATTATATCAAAGTGGATGGTAGAGAGAAAACCGCCTTTTCTGCATGGGAAAAAACAAAAAGCAAAAAAACGAATTTAGAAGAACTGAGTGATATATTCGCGTTCAGAGTCACGGTAAAAGCAACAGAAGACTGTTATAAAGCTTTATATGCAATTCACTCGGAATATCGTGCTGTACACTCTGAACTTAAAGACTATATCAGCTCTCCCAAATCCAATGGATATCAAGCAATTCACACGATACTTCATAATAAAAAAGGCAGAATAGAAGTGCAGATCAAGACTTTTGAAATGCATAATATAGCTGGATATGGCCTAGCTGCACATTGGAGATATAAACAACAAATAGAGAGCTCCAACCTAGTAAAGCATTTTAATTGGATCAATGAGGTGATTCGTATCTTACAAAAGTCTACTTTACCAGAAGATATTCTGGAGGGGAATGCTTTAAACGTCAATTACGAACAGGTGTACTGTTACAACAAATCTGGTGAAATCATATTACTCCCTCAAGGCTCTACAGCACTTGATTATGCATTTTTTATCGATAAAAAAACTGGTTTAATGTGCAAATCATTATTTGTTAATGATCAAGCAGCGGATCAAAGCACAAAATTAACAAATGGTGATAAGGTGGAGGTAATAATTTCTGAAAAGGTTCAAGCGTCTAAACTTTGGCTTGAGGTTTTAAAAACTGAGTATGCAAAAGATATAATAAAAGATTATTTCCGAAACTTAGAAAAAAGTTATGCAAATGCTTCATTAAAAGAAAAAAATAAATACCAACATTTGCTCCAAAATCATAATGATATATTGCAAAGCACAAAGATATCAAAATTCATTTACACTATTCATAATTTTGTTTCAAAAATACCTATCTCTCTCTCAAAAATCTTAAAGCCTAAACAAAACTCTGATTTTAATGATAAACAACATACTGATATCAATCTTAGAAAAAAAGACTTTATGCTTTGTGAGTTGTGCATGCCTTTGCCTAATGATAAAATTATTGTTTCGGGCAATGATAACACCATTATTCACAGAATAGAGTGTATAAATAAAAATCCCCAAATAAAAATAATTCAAAATATTGATTATGATTTTAGCATACAAAAAACGCTGTACTCTGAATTAATAATTGTGTTAAAAAATGAAATAGGAGCATTACAAGCTTTTCTCGCTATAGCATCGCATCACTCTATAATGATAGAAAGCTTCCAGACATTAAGATCATATGATGGATTTACAGAATGCGCAATTAGACTAAAAATGACTAACACAAAAAGTTTTAATAAATTTTGGAGACAAACAGAGCATTTAAATTCTTTGCACTCCATCACAAGATGCATAAAAACTGCTCCCAATAAAAAACCATTGCATAATTGAAAATTTGTAGAAAGGGTAAAAAATGAGAATCGGAGTTTATCATGATAAACGACGATCACATCTTTTGTTCTGATTCCCAAATTGCAAAAAAATCCATTATGCAACGGTCTTTATTAACTATTTATTTCTTCTCATCATTCTTTTCTTCATATTCAGCATCTACAACTCCCTCTTCATTATCAGATTTAGCAGAAGATTGTGGATCAGAAGAAGCTTGCTGCTGAGCTTTATAAATTTTCTCCCCAATTTTCATAGAAGCTTGCGTTAAAGACTCGATTTTTTGATTGATCTTCTCAAGATCCTCTTCTTTCAACTCCTCAGACAAAGCTTTTATTGCATTTTCCACTTCATTCTTCTCTTCATCCGATATTTTATCAGAATGTTCTTTTAAGCTTTTTTCTGCACTATGTATCAAACTATCTGCCTTATTTTTCACTTCTATTAACTCTTTCTTTTTCTTATCACTTTCAGCATTCTGCTCAGAATCTTTGATCATTTGCTGTATTTCTTCATCAGACAATCCTCCTGAAGATTGTATTGTAATCTTCTGTTCTTTGCCTGTACCCTTATCTTTTGCTGACACATGCAAGATTCCATTAGCATCAACATCAAACGTTACTTCTATTTGTGGCATTCCTCTTGGAGCAGGAGCTATTCCTTCTAAGTTAAACTGACCAAGCAACTTATTGCTTGAAGCAATTTGTCTTTCTCCTTGAAATACGCGTATTGTCACGGCATTTTGGTTGTCTTCTGCCGTTGAAAAGATCTGACTTTTTTTAGTTGGTATAGTCGTATTTCTCTCTATTAACGGAGTAAAAACACCACCTAAAGTTTCTATACCTATTGTCAAAGGAGCTACATCAAGCAACACAACATCTTTAACATCTCCGCTTAATACAGCACCCTGGACAGCCGCACCTATAGCAACCACCTCATCTGGATTTACTCCTTTATGGGGCTCCTTACCAAAAAACTCTTTTACTGTAGATATAACCTTAGGCATCCTTGTCATCCCACCCACTAAAACAACTTCTTGTATTTCAGAAGGCTGAACTTTAGCATCATCCAATGCTTTCTTACAAGGCTCTATAGATCTCTTAATAAGGTCTTCTACTAGATTTTCAAATTTTGCTCTGGTGATTTGGATGTGCAAATGTTTAGGTCCTGCAGCATCTGCTGTAATATATGGCAGATTCACTTCTGTTTCCATAGAACTAGATAGCTCTATTTTTGCTTTTTCTGCGGCTTCTTTCAATCTTTGAAGAGCAAGCGGATCTTTCATTAAATCCATTCCTGTTTCTTTTTTGAACTCTTCGCATAAATAAGTAAGAAGTCTCATGTCAAAATCTTCTCCCCCCAAGAAGGTATCTCCATTTGTCGATTTCACTTCAAATACACCATCGCCAACTTCCAAAATAGATATATCGAAAGTACCGCCACCAAGATCGTAAACAGCTATTGTCTTATGTTCTGATTTGTCCAGTCCATAAGCAAGTGCCGCAGCAGTTGGTTCATTTATAATTCTCATGACCTCCAACCCAGCAATCTTTCCTGCATCTTTCGTTGCTTGCCTTTGAGAATCATTAAAGTGCGCAGGAACAGTAATAACCGCTTTAGTTACTTTTTGTCCTAAAAAATCCTCAGCCGTCTTCTTCATTTTTTCCAAGATCATTGCGCTGACTTGGCTAGGAGCGTAATTTTCATCGCGAATTTTAATCCATGCGTCACCATTTGATGACTCGAAAACTTGATATGGAACTTTTTTTGATAGATCTTGTATTTTAGAATCTTTATAACGCATCCCAATAAATCTTTTGACGCCAAAAATAGTGTTTTTGGGATTCGTTACAGACTGCCTTTTTGCAGGCTCACCCACCAATTTTTCTTTTTTCTCAGTAAATGCAACAACAGATGGGGTAGTTCTTTTGCCCTCTGCATTTTCAACAACCTTATACTCCTTGCCATCCATGATAGCAACGCATGAATTGGTAGTACCCAAATCAATTCCTATTGTTTTGCTCATTGTATAAAACCACTTATGTTAATTCATACGGTTTTATATAAGTGGTTTTATCTAACTAACAAGAGTCTATTTTTAATTTTTCACCTGTTTTTTTCTCTGTAAGAAAAATAAAGAAAGCATAAAATACCCAAAATCAATGTGATAGGTATTATAGACAATCCGTATGTTAAGTCACTTTGCGAATATATCGGCAAACCAGTTGAGTCTTTTTCTCCATTCCAAAATTTACCGATAGTCATGCCTATAGCGCCATGAACAAAAGGACCAAAAACCATTAGTATCATGTTAGTGACAGCTGAAATAAAAACCGAGTGCTTTTCACTAACTATCGATGCAGTTTTTGCTATTATGAATATCTGATAAGCACAGAAAAATCCTATTATAAAATACAAAGCTTGTATAACCGTCACACTCGTAAACACCTTCATCATCACTAATACAAATGGCACCAACATACCCAATCCACTGATAATAATAAGAGCATAATAAGATTTTAATTTTTCAAAGATATATCCCAAAACAATCAAACCAATAGCCATGCCAAATGGTATCGCTGTCCCTAAATATCCAACATCTTTGTCGCTGATTCCATACAATACTTTTGCATAAACAACGCTCCAAGCATCTGCAAAACCTTCAAGCGGCCCTATCAACAACCCTCCTGCTAAAGATATAGCAAAAACCATCTTGTTTTTGAAAAGATAGCGAAAATCTTCTGCCACCACCTTTGCATCAAATTTTTCTTCTGATGCTGTATTTGGAATAAAAATATATGCAAAAACTGCTAATCCTATACCAAACAACAAAACATCGTTTAATGCCTTATGCCAACCAAGTTTCGCAACAAACTCTCCTAAAGGTGCAACGCCAAAAAGAGATATTAAAAGCCCTATGCTCACTGCCCAGCCTAGCATTTTTGGGAACTTATCTTCACCAAAACATAATCTCAACAACTTAAATGCACCAAGAGCAGCCCCTGCTGAACCAACTCCCACAAAAAACCTTCCCACTATAGCAAGGGTAAAGCTATCGCCATAAACCAATGGTACAAATCCTATAACTGTCAATAATATACATCCTGTAATCACTTTTTTGGCATTAAAGTTCTCAAACATGATGCCAAGAGGTATATGAATTCCTACATATCCAAAATAATACACTCCTGCGAAAATACCAATCTGATCGGGAGAAGCACCAAATTTCCTTGTTACATCTTCAAGAATTGTCGCTAATAATATCCTGTGTGCATATTGATAAGCATAAAAAACGGATAAAACAAGCCATGTTCCCCATGAAGTTAAAGAAGAGTACATATTACTAGGAAGCTAAGTTATAAAAACAATTTTCCTATTCTATTGATATTTCTCCTTAATATCAATAGAATTATGTCACAATATCGCATGCAATCCTTCTGCAAAATACCCAACTCGCTTAACTAAGATACTACATAATTTTTGAGATTGAAAAAGCAATTAATTCCTACTTATATCTCTTTCCTTTGGTCTTTCCCTTTGTTTGTTTAAAACGTTTATTATCAAACTTAGACAATTTTTTTGTCATAGGACTAATTTTTGAAGATTTTTCTTTTGGATCGAGGGATCTCTCTATAAATTTCCATTTATCTATTTCATTTGGGAGTATTAAATTTAAAGCAGAACCTTCGCTTTCTGCCCTCCCAGTTCTGCCTATGCGATGTATATAATCATCGATAGACATTGGTAAGTCATAATTAATAACATGCTGAATATGTGATATATCAAGCCCCCTTGAGGCAACATCAGTAGCCACCAATATTCTAAATATTTTGGCATGAAACCCTTTAATTACCCTTTCACGCTTCCTGTGTATTAAATCGCCATGGATCGTAGAAACGCTATGCTTGTCTTTAGACAGTTTCTTATTTAAATCTTCTGCCACAATCTTTGTGTTAACAAAAACTATTATGGAACCTTCACGAGAATCCAACTCTTTTGTAAGGTCATCATATTTTGTCCCAACGCTTGTACGCTTTATGGATTGTTTAATCTTGGGCGTTATTTTTTCTGAAGAAAAAACTGTTATTTTCTCAGGATCTTGTAGATATTTTTTAGACAAGCTCAATACAGAAGAGGGGAATGTTGCAGAAAACATCAATGTCTGTCTTTTTTTGGGTAGATGCTTTAAGATTTCATCTAGCTGAATACTAAATCCCATATCTAACATTCTGTCAGATTCATCGAGCACAAGCATGGTTAATTTGCTTAGATCTAAATTTTTACGCATCAAGTGATCATTAACTCTGCCTGGCGTTCCAACTATTATATGCTGTGTCTTTTTAAGATTTAGAATTTGCTTAAACATCGGAGCCCCTCCTATCAATAACGTGGTATTTATATCTTTTATTTTTAAAAGAAGACTTTTTATTACATTTTGGACTTGTGTCGCTAGCTCTCTAGTAGGCGTTAATATCAAGGCTTGTTCTTGATCAGAGTTTAGCATTTTTGATAAAACTGGAATCAAAAAGGCGATGGTTTTTCCTGTTCCAGTTTGCGAAGAACATATAATATCTCTTCCTTCTAAGGCCGTGGGCATGGATTTAGCTTGAACAGGAGTTGGCCTTATTAGATTGATTTTTGTTAAAGCGTTTTTTAAATTATTAGGAATATTAAGAGAATTGAAGTTATCCATATGTAGAAAGAAATTTGTTTAATCATTATTAAGAGTGCAAAACCGCCTCTTTATTTTACTAATAATGAAAATTATCCATCAATTTGCCAGTCTAGACCTAGATAACAAACCAATAGCATGCAATCCACTTCTTACTTATAAACCTAAGGTTAAAGATAAATTATTAATAATCCCAGATGGTACTTGTTTATCCCTCAAGTGTCAATCAGTCAAACTGCACCAAAGATAAAACAAGGCATCTTATTCACAAAATCTGTTTATTTATTCTTCTGCCTTGCCAAAGGATGCTTTTCTAACAAGAATTTTTTAATCTTAGTCTTTGAAACGCTTGTGTATATCTGCGTTGAAGAAATATCAGAATGTCCTAAAAATTCTTGCACAACTCTTAGATTAGCTCCATTTTCTAACATATGTGTTGCAAAAGAGTGTCTGATTTTGTGAGGAGATAAGATACCAGGATCAACATTAGCTAAAAGTGCTAATTTTTTTAATATCTGCCCCAATCTCTGTCTGGTGATATGCGCAACTTTACCATTTTTTGCGTAAGAAGGAAATAGCCACACGCTATCATTATCATTCCTTAAAAATTTACACCTAATCTTCATATACTCTTCCAAAGCCATACTTGCCGCAACATTCAATAACACAATCCTTTCTTTGTTGCCCTTGCCCATAACTATGATTGATTTTCTATTTGCATCCATATTTTGGACTGAAGAAATCTCAAGACTAATTAACTCTGATACTCTCATTCCAGTGGAATATAAAATCTCAAGAATGGCACAAGCTCTCAGCAAATCCTTGCTATCTTGTGATTTGGCAGCATCAATAAGCTTTGCCATCACCCCATGATCCAGAGCCTTAGGGATTAAATTAGGTTTTTTTGGAATTGGCAAATCTATTGCCGGGTTATCCTTGCGCACTTTCTCTAACGCTAAAAAATTAAAAAAATTCCTGTATGCTGAAATTTTCCTACCGATGCTACTCGAGCTCATTTTTTTTTTATATAACAAAGAAATAAAGTCAAGAAGAAGCTCATAGCTCACGCCCCTGACATCCGATCCTCTCTTGTTTAAAAAATCAATTAGATCTTTTATATCTCTATAATAAGACTCTACAGTATTCTTGCTAGCGCCTCTTTCTACAACAAGCATTTCCATGAAATATTTTAACTGTCTACTATCAAAATCAGTATTCATAAATAAACCTTAAGCACAGAAATAAATTATCTTTTTAAAAAAATGTATATCCCTAAGATATATTTTTATAAAAAAAATTAACATCAAAAAATCTTCATTGCAGAAATAGATCTGTTAATGCTAGATTCTAAAACATTGATGAGCAAAAATACTACTACTTCATGAAATTACTTATAGTTGAATCACCAGCAAAAGCAAAAACTTTATCAAGATATTTAGGTAAGGATTACAAGGTTCTTTCCTCTTATGGTCACGTCAGAAGCCTTCCATCCGAGAAGGACGCCGTACAACCAGAGAATGATTTTTCGATAACATACAAGATATTGAGCAAGTCATCAAAGGTTATCAAATCTCTACAAGACTCTTTTAAAGAAGCTGACAAAGTATATCTTGCAACAGATCCTGATAGAGAAGGAGAAGCTATTGCATGGCATATCACAGAAAGCATGAAAGAAAAAAAATCTCTATCGAAGGATTTGATAGTAGAAAGAGTAGAATTTCAATCAATAACAAAAGAGGCAGTTTTAAAGGGCATAGCTAATCCTAGAAAATTAGATGATCACCTAGTACATGCCCAACAAGCTAGACAGGCATTGGATTATTTAGTCGGCTTCACTTTATCTCCTGTGCTTTGGAGAAAGTTGCCAGGCAGCAGGTCTGCTGGCAGAGTCCAATCCGTTGCTTTAAAGATTTTATGCGATAGAGAAAATGAAATAGATGATTTTATTAAAGAAGAATATTGGAGCATAGAAGCTATCTTCTTGACGTCTGACAAAAAAGATTTTGCTGCAAAATTAAACGTTTATAATCAAGACAAATTAGACAAAATGTCTGTAAAAACAGAAGAAGAAGCTGCTAATATAGTAAAACAAATACAAGATTTGGACTATGCAATACAGGGAATAACAAAAAAAGAAGTCAAAAAAAATCCCCCTGCTCCTTTCACAACTTCAACACTAATCCAAGAAGGAGTAAGAAAATTTGGGTTTTCTGCTAAAAAAACAATGTCAGTAGCTCAAACTTTGTATGAAGGTGTAAGTATAGATGGCTCTTTAATAGGTCTCATCACGTACATGAGAACAGATAGCGTCACTCTTTCAGATGGCGCCGTTTCAGACATCAGAAGTTATATCAAAAGCACTTATGGTAATCAATATTTATCAGAAAAGCCGATTGTTTATAAAACTAAATCGAAAGTTGCGCAGGAAGCACATGAGGCGATCAGACCAAACACCGTTGATAAAAACCCTGAATCCATAAAAAATTTTTTAACAGATGAACAATATAAGCTTTATAGCTTGATATGGAAAAGAACCGTTGCATGTCAAATGTCTAAAGCTGTATATCAATCAACTTCTATTGAGATCACTTCAAAAGATCAGAAGCATATGTTTAAAGCATCTGGCTCTATTCTTGTGTTTGAAGGATTTCAAAAACTATACAAAGAAACAAAAGATTCTGAAGAGCAGCTTTTGCCCAATATGTCAGAAGGCATGAACGTAACTCTTGATGACTTAAAACATTGTCAACACTTTACCCAACCTCCTCCAAGATATACAGAAGCTAGTTTGGTCAAAAGAATGGAAGAACTGGGAATAGGAAGGCCATCTACATACCCTATTATTATATCTATATTAGTTGATAGAGACTATGCCAAAATAGAGCAAAAAAGGTTTGTACCCGAATCACGTGGTAGGTTAGTGGATACATTTTTAAGTAAATTTTTCCCCAAATATATTGACTATGAATTCACCGCTAATCTTGAAGATGAACTTGACGGCGTAGCAGATGGAAAAAAAGAGTGGAAGGCTGTGTTGTCAAATTTCTGGTATCCATTTAAAGAAAAGAGTGAAGAAGTTTTGGGCATAAAAAATATGGAAATCTTAGAAAACATAGAAAAAAGCCTAGAAAAGCATATCTTTAAAGCTGAAGAAAATAAAAATTCAAAAAAATGTACCAAATGTAACGATGGCACCTTGGGATTAAGGACCAGTAAATTTGGCGCTTTCATAGGATGCTCCAATTACCCAAAATGCGATTATAGAAGAAGTCTATTTTCAGATGATGCAGACGGCGATACTCAAGAAGTCCAAGATAATATCTTAGGCATTGATCCAACAGACAATAAAGAAATCTTCTTAAAAAAAGGTCCTTATGGATTTTATCTAGAAAAGATCATAGACAACAAACCAAAAAGAGTCTCTTTACTAAAGTCTGCTAAAACACCTGAAATCTCTCTTGAGCTTGCCTCAAATTTAATGAGCTTACCTAAAAAGCTCGGTAAGCACCCTGACAACAATGAGGAAGTTTTTGTTAAAATAGGAAGATATGGACCTTATTTAGAGTGTAATAAAAAATTCTATTCATTAAAAACTCTTGATAAAATCGATATTGATCTTGATGAAGCAATAGAAATAATCGCAAAGGGCAAAAAATGAAAAAAACAAAAGTGTCAGCTTCTATTTTAGCAGCTGACTTTTCACACTTAGCTAAAGATATCCAAAAAGTCTCAGAAGCAGGCGCTGATTGCCTGCACCTTGATATAATGGATGGAAATTTTGTCCCAAACATTAGCTTTGGAGCAGATATGGTAAAAACAATTCGAAAATTAACAACCCTTCCTATCAAAACACATCTAATGATCAGCAAGCCAGAAAGATATGTGAATCAATTCATAGATTCTGGTAGTGACAGCATAATATTTCATTATGAAACCACAAATCATGCAGAAAGGTTAATTAGCGCTATTAAGTCACAAAATGTCAAAGTTGGTATAGCAATAGTGCCCTCGACTCATGAACAAAACCTGAAATATCTAATTGAAGAGCTGGATGAAGTATTGATCATGACTGTAAACCCTGGTTTCGGAGGACAGAAGTTTCTCACAAGCCAATTAGAAAAGATCAAGAACATATATGATATTTCTTCACATCTATCCTTAGATATAGGAGTGGATGGTGGTGTGAATGATGAGACATGGAGATTATGCTATGAAAATGGTGCAAACCTAGCAATAGCGGGCAATTATATTTTCAAAGCAGAAGATTATAGACTGCAAATCAGTAAGTTAAAAAATCAATTACATTAACCATTGACTTTGAATTACAAGATTGAAAATACGTAAATTTATCAATATCATCGTGAATATACTTAATAGTTTTGAATTTTCTCATGAAGTCTGTCATTTGCCGAATCAATAATAACGAAGCAATATTTGAATTGCAAAATATTGATAAGCCACCATTGGAAAATGGGTGTGTTATAGTCAAAAACTTAATATCAAATGTCTCGCAAATCGAGTTTAGTAATAAAACAGATGCAGATTTTTCTTCTATTGGATATTCCGGAATAGGAG
>CBFHIH010000006.1:12892-33827 GCA_965655955.1 Candidatus Midichloriaceae bacterium
CCAAATTCAATGTGGGAGATGAAGTTGCATTCATGCGTCACTCACAAGGCTTTTGTCAAGAATACTCTGCTGTAGATAATGATTCTATAATAAAAATCCCTTTAGAGCTAGATAACAAAACTGTTGCTGCATCTTATTTTGATGGCTTAATGGCACACACTTTATGTAAAAGAGTATACGCTTTACGGCAAGGAGCTGTAGTTTTGATACACAATGCAACATCGCAAGTAGGATATCTTTTAGCTCAATATAGCAAATTATGCGGTGCGGTGGTGATAGGAACAATTGACGATGATGCAAAGAAAGATTTTGCCTTAAGCCATGGTTGCCATTATACAGTGAATCACAAAACATCAGACTGGAGCAAAGAAGTGCTTCAAATCACAAAGGGGCATGGGGTTAATGTCGCGTATTGTTTTTCAAACAAAGATTTAACAAAACAAATTATAAGCTGTGTTACAAAAATGGGCATTGTGTCCTGTTATGGCGGCATAGATAATCAATTACAAATTTCTAATCCTAGGGAAATTTTTGACAACTCATTATACATAACATTTCCATCGATATTTGATTATAAGAAAAATAAAATGGAATTGATACTCAGTGCAGATGATTTATTTAACCATATTCTCTCAAAAAATCTTAAGATTTCAATAGATTCAGAGTGGAATTTTGAAAATTTAGATCAGTTACACACTAAACTCAAGCAGAATAACTATAGTGGCTCCACTGTTGTTTATTGCTCTTAAAAAGTCTTTACAATGGAGTGCTGAGCAACCAGTTCCAGTTAAATGAACATCTAAAAGACCATTGCATAATGGCTCTTTTTTGCAATTTGGGCGTCAGAGTAAAAACTGCGATCCTCATTTATCAAGATAAACTCCGGTTCTTATTTTTACCCTTTCTACAAATTTCTAATTATGCCATGGTCTTTCTAATGAAACTCAACTACTTACCAGCTGAATTTCATCATAAAACTAAACTTTACTCTTAACCGTCGTAAGAGGCTGATATTAGATTTGCTTGAGAGTCTTGCTCAAGTTTTTCTAAAAAGTCATTTTCTACCATAGCTACAGCTTCTGTTTCACCAGAATAGAGATTTCCAGTGTAATCATAAATTGTTTCAAAAAGAGGTCCCCCTAAAGCTGATAGACCAAATTTTGTAACTATGCCTATAGGAATCAATATTTCTGGAGCTACTATCCCCGCACCTATCAAAGCAGGCGCTATTACACCATATTCTAAAAACCACCCTCCAATAAAAGATCCTGTATGTCCTGTCCATCCAACAAAACTACGAGCCAGATCTTCATCATGACCAAAAGCTTTTTCTGATTGCGCTCCATTATCAAATTTTATTCGATGAGAATCACTCATACCTCCCCCCTAATATAATTAAAAACAACATGGAGATAAAAAGAAACTAGCACAAGCAATCCCACTTTTCACCCCACATGCCTTTACAATAGCACTTTTCTACAATCTATACAAGCGATAAGTTATGCAACTTCAATAGATATTGGACCAATACAAGGTTTAATATCAAAACCCATTAACATGTCATTCACTATCTGATTTCTAAATACTCCCTGAAAAAATAAAAATATTGAATATTGTTAACAATCAATATATAGTGATTTCACAAGCTCAAAGCCAATTTTACCACTATATGTAGTAAAAAAAGATTTGGCGATAATAAATGAACATTGATATGAACGCTCCTCTCCATGAAAAACTCCACCTGCTCAAGTATAATATAAATCTTAATTATTCAAGAGATAATAATCTAACTGAATTTGGTAAAGCTGTTTTATTGGATAGGTATGTTCTTGAAGGAGAAACCTTTCAAGAATTATTCGCAAGAGTGGCCACGCATTATGCAGACGATCAAGATCATGCTCAAAGACTGTACGATTATATAAGCAAGCTATGGTTTATGCCTGCAACCCCAGTTTTAAGCAATGGTGGCGCAAAAAGAGGTTTACCAATATCATGTTTTTTAAATGAGGTAGGAGATAGCTTGGAAGATATCGTTGCTTCATGGAATGAAAATGTTTGGTTGGCATCAAAAGGCGGGGGCATAGGAACATATTGGGGAGCCGTTCGTTCTATTGGAGAAAAAGTGGCAAACAGTGGCAGAACATCTGGAATAGTACCTTTTCTAGCGGTGCAAGACAGATTAACATTGGCAATATCCCAAGGCAGCTTAAGAAGGGGAAGTGCTGCTGTGTATTTACCAATAGACCATCCTGAAATAGAAGAATTCATTGAAATGAGAAGACCAACAGGAGGGGATCCTAATAGAAAAACATTAAACCTACATCATGGCGTTGTCATTAGTGACCAATTCATGCATGCTGTTGAAAATGATAAACCATGGGAACTGCGAAGCCCTAAAGATGGATCAATCTCTAGTATCGTTAAGGCTAGAGACATATGGATAAGATTGCTTCTTGCTAGGATAGAAACAGGTGAACCATATATGTTGTTTATTGATAATGTTAACGCCCATATCCCCGATTCATACAAGAAAAACAATCTAAAAGTAAAAACTTCAAATTTATGCAGCGAAATAACGTTGGCAACTGGCAAAGATCACAAAGGGCAAGAGAGAACAGCTGTGTGCTGCCTATCTTCTTTGAATCTAGAAAAATTTGATGATTGGGTAGATAATACTAGTTTTATTCCGGACATTATGCGATTTTTAGACAATGTTCTGCAAGATTTCATAGACAATGCGCCAGATGATATGTCAAAGGCTAAGTACTCTGCTTACAGAGAAAGAAGTGTTGGACTTGGAGTAATGGGGCTCCATTCACTTCTTCAATCAAAAATGATACCTATCGAATCTGCATTAGCAAAGTCATTAAACTTCAAAGTATTTAAGCACATAGATTGTGAAGTCAATAAAGCATCCAAAATGTTAGCTCAAGAAAAGGGATCTTGCCCAGATGCAAAAGATGTAGGTTTGTTAGAAAGATTTTCAAATAAAACTGCCATCGCTCCAACAGCTTCTATTTCAGTGATTGCTGGTTGTTCTTCACCAGGAGTGGAGCCATATAATTCTAATGCATATACCCAAAAAAGTTTAACAGGATCTTTTAGTGTACAAAACAAACATCTGAGATCTTTGTTAGATAAAAAAAGCATGAACACAGAAGAAATTTGGTCATCCATCATGAACCACGAAGGCTCTGTTTCACATCTTGACTTTCTTGATGATTATGAAAAACAAGTGTTTAAAACAGCATTTGAGATAAATCAGCAATGGCTGATTGAACTGGCTGCTGATAGAACTCCTTATATATCCCAAGCTCAATCATTGAATCTGTTTATTCCCGCTGACATCACAAAAAAAGAATTGAATAAATTACATTATCTGGCGTGGAAAAAAGGAGTTAAAAGCTTATATTATTGTCGCTCAAAATCTTTACAACGCGCTGATAAAGTTTCTTTAGAAACAAAAACTCAAGAACATGAGCAGCTGGAGATAAAGCTTGTACCTAAAAAAGAAGATCAATACGAGGAGTGCTTAGCTTGTCAGTGAAACATTTCAAGTAGAGATAAGTCACACAGAGATAAGATTATCTAATAGCAAGATTCTTTTCTTGTATTTTGTAAAAGTTATAGTATAGTCTTTTATTATGGAATTTATTATTTTTTTATAAGTGACAAAAAGATCTAATAGAAAATTTGCTATCAGCAGAAGGATAGGTCAGCCACTTTGGGGTGACACAAAAGATCCATCAACTCAAAGAAATTACCCTCCTGGAGCTCATGGAGCATCGGGCTTCAAGAGAGTCACAGAATATGGAAAGCAGCTTTTAGCTAAACAAAAGCTCAAGCTTTATTATGGAGATATTCGTGAAAAACAGTTCAGATCCACATATAATGAAGCTGTAAGAAAAAAAGGTGATACGATAGAAAATTTAATAGGTCTGTTGGAATCAAGACTTGATTCTTTTGTATATAGATGTGGATTAGCACCGACAGTTTTTGCTGCTAGGCAGTTTGTAACTCATAAGCATGTTACTGTGAATGGACAAGTTGTTAACATTCCAAGCTATAAATTAAAAGCAGAAGATGTTGTAGAAGTTAGAGATAGATCTAAAAATCTCACTGTGATTGCACAGTCTTTAGATAAAAAAAACTCTGTTCCAGATTACGTCAATTTTGATAGTAAGAACTTAAGGGCCACATACATGAAAGTTCCATCATACTCTGAGGTTCCTTATCCTGTTGAAATGAATCCAAATTTAGTTATTGAGTTTTATTCAAGGTAGATAAACATGGCAACGCATAAATCGGCTATTAAAGCCTCTAGGCAGTCTGAAAAAAGAAATCTCCGCAATAGATCTATCAGATCTATGGTGAAAAATAGTATTAAAAAAGTCGAAAAACTAGTTAACGAAAAAGACTTGGATAATGCGAAACTCTTTTTTAGAAATGCTGAATCCATAATAATGAAGGCTGTTACAAAGAAAGTTTTAAAGTTGAATAACGCTTCAAGAAAAGTTAGTTCTTTAAGTCATAAAGTTAAGTCTTTGGAGCCAAGAACATAAGTGTGGCTTTCTAAGCATGCGGGAAATATTGTCAGAAATTATGATGAAGTATCTCTTGCGTACCACAAGATTTGTCTTAACTGGGGTAATATATCAGGAGCTTCTCTAAAAAATTTCGCGCTCCCTTCCAAATTCACTTCTAAGAATAATCAACTGCCTGGTGTTTTGACGCTCTCAGTATCTCATCCGTGCTACAAAGTAGAGCTTCAAATGAAGTCACAAAACATATTGGAAAGAATAAATACCTATTTTGGAAAAACGGTGGTCTTGGAAATAAAAATGAGCAATAACCCACAAGAACTCACCACACAAATCTCTTATGGTTCTTATGGTTCAAAAAAAGTGTATAATACCGACCCTGTTTTTATCAAAGAAATATCTGCTATAACTAAAAATCACACTAACAACGACATTTCATCTTTGTTAATCAAAATCTCTAATCATTTGACCTCTTCCTAACAACAAAGAAAAAGATGTTCTAAAATCAACTTACAAACACTATTTCACATGCAATGCATCAAAGCTTCACCATTTTCATTGATATGATTTTATAGAACATATGATCGTTTCTCAAGAAACATCTTATCCCATCCTTATTGTACTAGCTATAAATTAAATCACTATAAAGCTAGTATTTTACAAAAACTCATTGACATAAACACAAAGATCACCTTTTCTTAATATTGGGTTAATATATAAAGGTAGCTTCTTATGACTGAAAACTCTTTATTAGGACGTGGATATTCATCTGATTCTGAGCAGATAGTAACGAATAAATGTTATGACGCTATAGTCTCCTCCACTACAGGGATGCAATCTCATTATAACATAGATACACAGATGTCATTTCAT
The DNA here is from genome assembly GCA_965655955.1 of Candidatus Midichloriaceae bacterium. Taxonomy (GTDB): domain Bacteria; phylum Pseudomonadota; class Alphaproteobacteria; order Rickettsiales; family Midichloriaceae; genus CBFHIH01. The sequence goes on from CBFHIH010000006.1 coordinate 18,307, forward strand.
GAATTAGAGCGATTTCTAAAAATTGATATAAGTGCAAAGGGTGGAATGGGAATGTTTTCTGCAAGTGCGAGTGCAGATTATATAAGATCTATGGAAGAGAAGGAATATTCTAAGTCCTTAAACTATTTTATGTATTTATCAGACACAGTAAATGTGCAAGTTAGTGGATTAACGGATTTTGGTAAAAATGAGTATAACACAAATAACAAATTTTTTGGATTAAGGTGTGGGGATTATTTTATAGAATCTTATGAACAAGGCGGTCTTTTGACTATGGGTATTAACATAAGCTTTATGAGTAAACAAGATAAAGAAATATTCGAAGCAAAAGCAGGCGCAGATTTAGGAACGTTTTTTTCAGCATCTGCATCTATTCAAAAAATAGCATCAGAATTAGGGATGCAAGGCAGTGTATCTATGCAAGTATTTCAATTAGGGGGAGAGCCACAAAAAATACCAAATGCGATGCAGAAGGATGAAAAGGGAAATTATCATTTCTTAAATTGTAGTTTATTAAATATGGATGCATGTTTGAAAACAGCGGGTGATTTGGTAGATTATGCTAAGGAGTTCTCGTCACAAATATCATTTGAGGGAGACCAAAAAGGGTTAGTGGCTTTAGGACAGGGATTTGAAAAGCACGCACCTGTAAATGAAATAAAATTAGAAAAGCCAAAATCATTGGTGGATGATAGTGTAAATACAAATAGGGAGAAATTAGGACATTTGTTAGAAGAAAATAAATATTATCAAGATAAATTGCATCAATTAAAAGGATACCCAGTAAAACTTAGTCAAAAAGTCACAGATCAAATAGAAAAGTTAGAAAAGCAGGTGCAAAGTAATTTAGATATAATATCAAACCCTTCGTCAACGAATAAGGCGGCAATTGCATGTTACGATAATCCTGAGGAGTGCGATGGTGTTGCAAAGAAGATTTTCGCTAAAGTCTCTCACATTACACCTGATGATCTTCAGTTTTTAGACAAAATTAAATATAGTGTTGGAACATTTTGTGGAACTCTATATAGTGATGGAGAAGATAAATTAGAAATTCATCCAATTCTTGGACTCATATGTCCTGAACCCTCTCAAGGTCCTAAATTTCACTATCAATATGTTTCAGGATTATCTGCCGATATTAATGATACAGTATATGACTTTTCTATGGATGTGAAACAAAGTTTAGGAGACGAGCCTTTATTCCATGTTACTTATCATGGGGAATCACATGATGGAATGCATTATAATGGAATGCTAAATCGTATAAAATACGCTGATGGAACAGGGTCTCAATATCAAATTGGATATCAAAAAGAAATATCTCCATATTATTTTACTATTTTTAAACAAGTTGAATTAAGTGCAGAAGAAAATATTACAGATGCTGATACAGAATTTGTATTCCCACCATATCAAGGAAGTGAAGAACTAAACTCTACTTCTTTTAGTATAAATGAAGAGAGCCTAATTATTTAACCTCGAAGCAGAAATTTCGGGGACTTACTCCCAATGAAGTGTATCTCAGAGGTAATTCTATTGGTCTGGGGCCAAAGAATAAGAGTTTTGCAGCTTGATTTTAACAATGGACCGCTGCATTACTGTACAACAATCCTGGACCACCTCTTACCTCTGAAGATTTATTATAATAACTCTCTAAATCACTCATTACCATACCCACCATAAAATAAAAGTAGCGTTCTATATATATTTTTTTCTGTTATATTTCAATTCGTAATTGATAATGTGTTTTTATTATGCGATAATGAAGGGTATAATTGATAGTTGATCAGATGTCTCAAAAAAAAGGTTCAAAAAATAATATAAGCAACAGAGGAAAAGGAGCAGAGTTAAAAAAGCTCGACGGCAAAGTTGTTAAACCTATTCTTTATAAAGGAGAAAGATTAGGTCACGGAAACTATATGGCTGCACAAATCGAAGGTGGAGTTATAGTTAAGGATTCTGCTGGAAAACCTGTTCCTTACAGTGCTATATAACCTGCTTTGATTCTAGAATGTGTTTCTTTGAGCAAGAATTTTGGGGGGTTGTTATATAAATCTCCCCCCCTTTTAGGATAGATTATCAAAAGCTGTTGTTTTGTTGTCGTATCTTAAACTAAAATTTCCTACTGGTCCATTTCGCTGTTTTGCAACTATTATATCTGCTATATTAGCAACTTTATCCATCTTATCTTGCCATTCTAAAAGCTTTTTATCTTCCGTAGGTATTTTTCTACTTAAGTAATACTCTTCTCTGTATATAAACATCACTATATCAGCATCTTGCTCTATATTTCCACTTTCTCTTAAATCAGATAATAATGGTCTTTTATCTTCTCTGCTTTCAACAGCTCTTGACAACTGAGAAGCTGCTATCACTGGTATATCCAATTCTTTTGCTATAGCTTTTAGTCCTTTTGAAATTTCTGCTATTTCTTGCACCCTATTTTCTTGAGCTCTTCCCACTGTGTTTATCAACTGAAGATAATCTATCACCACTAACCCTAAATTATGCTGCCTTTTCATCCTTCTTGCTCTTGTTCTTATTGCAGATATGGTCAATGAAGGTGTGTCATCTATCATTATTGGCACATCTTGCAGATTAACAATTTGCCTTGATAATTCTTTGAATTCAGTTTTATTAACTTTCCCAACTCTTATTTTAGAACCGTCTATTTTTGTTTCTATTGATAAAATCCTAGATGCAACTTGTTCCGATGACATTTCAAGAGAAAAAAATAAAACAGACTTTTTTTTCTCATCATTATCTTTATTATCAGAAAATGTTTTTGCTGCTCTTAAAGCTATATTAACAGCAAGAGCTGTTTTTCCCATCGAAGGTCTACCTGCTATGATTATGAGATCAGAATTCTGAAGACCTCCTGTCATAGAGTTCAATTCATAATAACTAGTATCAATACCACTTATATCTTTACCACTTTTTGTAGCTTTCTCTATTCTCTCTAAAGTATTTCTTATAGAACTAGTTAATGTATCATATCCCGTTTTATAATGAGTATTTGTAGCTATTTCATATAACTCATGCTCCATAGACTCTAATAAATTTTCACCTCTCTCATCAATTTTTTCTTCTTTAGCTTTTAGTATATAATCTTGACCAACTGTTATAATCCTTCTTCTAACATAAGAATCATATATGATTTTTGCTAATGTTGTTATATCTGAGCTGAATTGTATCTCAGACACCAACTTTAATAGGTAATCATAACTACTAATATCACCAAGAAATACTTTTTCTTTTGCAAAATAATTCTTAATTGTGATGGGATCTGAATTCATCCCTTTATCAAACAGCTTTATAATTGCGTCATATATCTTTGAATGAATTGGAACATAAAAATGATCAGGGTTTAATATATCACCTACTTTATTTATATATTCATTATTACTTAGTATTATACCCAACAAATTCTGTTCTGCTTCTATATTACAAGGAACTATAACTTCTTTATTTTCGTTATCTTTCATAATTTTTCACTATTTTTACAACCTCATATACTTTTTCTATAATACTATTTTGCAAAACCCCGTGTCCCAGATTAAAAATGAACCTACCTTTTGAAAACACATTCAGTATATCTAAAACTTTATTTTTTATATCACAAACTTCAGAAGTTAAAACAACATTATCTAAATTTCCTTGAATAGCACATTTTTTCTGAAGATTATCCCTTGCCCATAATTTAGGAACTGTGTGATCTATTGCAATAACATCAACATCCGTTTTTTCTATAAAATTATTATACTTCACTCCTGATCCTTTTGGAAATGCTATTATAGGAATATTTTTATTATAATTCTTTATTTCTTGAATGATTATTTTATTTGGTTTTATAACAAGCTTTTCATATTCTTCTTCTGCCAAAACTCCAGCCCAAGAATCAAATATCTTTATTATTTCAGCACCACTATCTATCTGTTTTTTTAGATAATCTATACTTAAAGAAGTTATCCTATCTATAAGAGTTAAAAACTTATTTTTATTGTCAAAGTAATATTTTCTAACATCATTATAATCCTTACTTCCCATTCCATTTATAACATAACATGCAACAGTAAAAGGAGATCCACAAAAACCTATAAGAGATTTATCATTGTAATTCTCTTCTAAATTACTTTTTATTCTTTTTACACCATCCAAAACTAAATCTATATTTTTTCTATTTATATTTCCTTCTATTATTGTATTAACTCTTTTTTCTTGAGAAGTTTCATTAAAAACAGGCCCTATATTTGTTTTAAATTCTAAAGCAAGACCCATTGAATAAGGAATAATCAGTATATCTGAAAACAATATAGCAGCATCAAAATTAAACCTTTTTAACGGTTGAAGTGTTATCTCCTTTACCGAACTTGGTGTTAAACACATATCTATAAAAGAAGGGTGTTTGTTTTTTAATTCTCTATATTCAGGAAGATATCTTCCTGCTTGTCTCATAAACCAAATAGGAATTTGTCCTTTTATATTATTTCCATATATTTCATTAATTATTATTTTATTATTGTTCATTATATTAGATTGTTGAAATTGTTAGTTTAGAACTATTAAGTGTTATACAAGCTATATTTTCATGTTTATAAGAAATAAGTCTTAAACACTCTTTTGTTATTTCATTGTTAGTAAATGTTGAAAAATAAGTTTTGAACATTTTTTAACATATTAATAAACATTATCTTTATTATCTATTTCTATTGTTGTTGTGGGAAACGCAATTTGTGATTTATGATCATCTATTATTTTACAACATCTAAGTAAGATATCCTGTCTTACCTCTTCATATTTAATCCGTTGGGTTGTTTTTGTGAAAGCGTATATAGTTATATCTAAAGAGTATGTATTTAGTTTAGTAAGATTTACAAATATAGTTTGTTTATTATCGATTTCTTCGTGCGAATTAAGCATTTGTTTTATTTTATTAACGATCTTTTTAACATTGTCAATATTGTTATATTTTATTCCTATAACCTCATTAATACGCCTATTAGACATTCTAGAAGCATTTACTATAACTATTGAATTAAATATTGAGTTTGGAACATATATAGGTCTTTTATCAAAAGACACTATCTTTGTTAATCTCCAAGTTATTGCTTCAACATTTCCTTCTATATTTCTATCTGGGGATAATATCCAATCACCTACCTCAAAAGGTTTATCAAGGTATAGCAAAGTGGCTCCAAAAAAATTAGATAAAAGATCTCTAGATGCAAAACCTATAACTATTCCACTGACACTACCAAATGCGACTATGCCACCTATATTTATCCCTGAAGTTTCTACAATTATTAAAAACAATGATATCAATATTACTATTTTTAATATTCTACATAATACATCAATAGGAATTATTCTTACTTTATCTTCTTTTTTTAATAAAATTTGATGTTCGTATTGATTAATGATTTTTATTGAAACAAATCCTATTAGTCCTAATATGCTTATTTTCTTAACTAGTTTGAAATCTATAGGAAGATTAATGTTTACTATATCCTCTAATAAAAAAAATATGTGAAATACAAATATTATTAATATTAAGTATTTTACTAAAAAAATAAAAGATTCTAATAGATTTTTATAAGTATCGCTTATAGATCTTTTTGTGACAATTCTTTCTTTAGTTATTTTTGATACAAAGAATGCTAATAGTATTATAGCAGAGTTATATCCTATATCAGGAAGTAATTTTAAAATGTCTGTTAACATATCCGCAATATTATATTTCCATGATATTCTTGCACTATAATTTTTGTAATTTCAATGTTTTATAATATATGCTATACAGGAGAAAAATTTCAATTTTTTAAGGTAACATGGATATACCTTTTGAAAAGACAAAAAAAATATTATTACACTCTTGTTGTGCACCGTGTTCTGGTGAAGTTATGAGATTGATGGTTGAGAAAGGTTTAGATTTGACTATTTTTTTCTATAATCCAAATATACACCCTAAGAAAGAGTATGAGATAAGAAAGCAGGAAAACATAAAATATGCAGATAAACTAGGAATAGAATTTGTAGATGCAGATTATGATACAAAAAACTGGTTTGATAGGATAAAAGGATTGGAAAATGAACCAGAAAGAGGTAAAAGGTGTACAGCATGTTTTGACATGAGGTTTGAAAGAACTGCTCTTTACGCTTATGAAAATGATTTTGAAATATTTACCAGTTCTTTAGGGATATCTAGGTGGAAAAACATGGAACAAATTAATGATTGTGGAGTAAGAGCAGCAGATAAATATCCAAGCTTACATTATTGGACATATAACTGGAGAAAAAATGGAGGAAGTTCAAGAATGTATGAAATAGCAAAAGAAGAGGGTTTTTATAAGCAAGAATATTGTGGATGTATATTTTCTCTAAGAGATACAAATGTTTCAAGAGAAAGTAGAGGAAAAGATAAAATAGAGATATGTAAGAATTATTATCAATGATGGGAAATAATAGAGATATATTAAACTACAAGGTTTTTCTGTTAGATATTTGGGGTGTGATATATGATGGATTTCACATATATGAAGGAGTTATTGAAACCCTAAATAAGTTAAAAGAGCTTAACAAAAAAGTTATATTTTTTTCTAATGTTCCTAGAAGAAAATTGACAATCAAAGGGATGTTAGAAAAATTTGCTATAACGCCTGATTTATATCATGACATAGTAACATCTGGAGAATTTTCACGCCATGAGTTAGAAAATAAAACTAATGATTTCGGAGATAGTTATTATTACATTGGAGCAAAAACTGCTGAAGAAGTGGTTTTGGATCTTAAATCATATAAAAAAACAGATGGTCCAAAAAATGCTGATTTTGCAATTTTAACAAGTACTCTAAATTTTTACGAAGAAGCAATGTCTGCTGTTAAGGAGCTTGTTGATTATAAAATACCTTTGATATGTGTGAATCCTGATAAAAGCTTTGTTGATAAAAACGGCAATCTTTCTCTTTGTCCGGGAAGTATTGCTGATGTTTACGAAAAATCGGGTGGAAAAGTTTTTTATTTTGGAAAGCCGTATAAGGGCATATATGATTTTGCTTTAAATGGTGTTTCAAAATCTGATGTAGTTGCAGTTGGAGATAGTATTAACAACGACATACTTGGAGCAAACAATTATGGCATAGATTCTGTTTTTGTTTCAAGTGGCATACATAGGAATGAATTAGAAATAAATATAGGCCAAAAAGCTGAAGAAGATAGGCTTAAAGAGTTATTTAAAAAACACTCGGTTAAACCGACATATGTCGTGAGTTTATTAAAAAACATAATAGAATAGGATATATGTATATACAATCATTAGAAACTCCAAATCCTGATACTTTAAAATTTATTCCAGGGGTGGAAATTTTAGAATCAGGATCCCATCATTTTGTTAGAGATTCTGATTATAGTTCTTCTCCTTTGGTGAAAAAGTTGTTTGATATAAAAGAAGTGGAGGCGGTTTTTTTAGCGAAAGACTTTATATCTATCACAAAGGTTTCTGATATTACATGGGACAGTATAAAAACTTTTGTCTTAGCAACTTTGGTGGACTATTTTGTTTCTGGACTGCCAGTTATGAGTGACGATAAAAACTCTAAAAAACTTGATTATTCAGAAATAGAAAAGCAAATTGTGAGCATAATAGATGAAAAAATCAGACCTGCGGTTGCACAAGACGGGGGAGATATAGTATATAAGAGATTTTCAGATGGTGTTGTATATGTTGAATTGCAAGGTGCATGCAGTGGATGCCCCAGTTCCACTGTTACATTAAAGCATGGGATAGAGAATATGCTGATGCATTATGTTCCAGAAGTTAAAGCTGTTGAGTCAATTTAAATATTTTAATCAGGTACGATTATGAAAGATTTACGTCAAGAAGCATTAGATTTTCATTCTAGAGGTAAAAAAGGCAAAATAGGCATAAGCCTAACAAAAAAAATAGCTAATCAGAAAGATTTAGCATTGGCTTATAGCCCAGGTGTTGCGGAGCCATGTTTAGAGATACAGAAGAATTATTCTAATATTTATGAATATACTTCAAAAGGTAATTTTGTTGCTGTTGTAAGCAACGGAACAGCGGTTTTAGGACTTGGAAATCTTGGAGCTGCTGCTTCTAAACCTGTTATGGAAGGAAAAGCAGCGCTATTTAAATATTTTGCCGGCATTGATGCAATTGATATTGAAGTTGACGAAAAAGATCCGGTAAAATTTGTTGAAATAGTCAAGAAAATTGGTGTTTCATGGGGTGGAATCAATCTTGAAGATATAAAATCTCCAGAATGTTTTGACATAGAAAACAACTTACAAGATAAACTCGATATTCCTGTATTTCATGATGATCAGCACGGGACAGCTATAGTCACTGTTGCAGGTTTGATAAATGCAGCTCACATTACAAATAGAGACATAAAAGAGTTAAAGATAGTTGTAAATGGTGCAGGTGCAGCAGCGCATGCCTGTGTTAATTTGATTAAAACACTGGGTGTGAATCCGAATAATATTTTGGTTTGTGACACTGAAGGTGTCCTTTATAAAGGAAGAGTTAATAAGATGAACAAGTGGAAGGACGAATTGTCTGTTAATACTGATTCAAGAACCCTTAAAGATGCAATGAGTAATGCAGATGTTTTCATAGGATTGTCTGTTGGGAATGTTATAAGCCAAGAAATGATAAAGCTTATGGCTCCAAAGCCTATAGTGTTTGCAATGGCAAATCCTGTTCCTGAAATATGGCCTGAAAAAGTTTATGAAGTCAGAGAAGATGCAATTGTTGCAACTGGTAGATCAGATTATAAGAATCAGTTGAATAACTTCATATGTTTTCCATATTTATTTAGAGGAGCATTGGACGTAAGGGCAACTGTGATAAATCCGCAAATGAAAATTGCGGCAGCACATGCTTTGGCTGCATTAGCAAGGAAAGAGGTTACTGAAGAGGTGAATAAAACTCTTGGTCAGCAGAATATAAAATTTGGTGCTGATTATATAATCCCAAGCACTTTTGATTCACGTCTTATAACTGAAGTATCTATTCCTGTTGCCAAAGCTGCTATGGAATCTGGTGTTGCTAGAAAAGTAATAAATGATTTTGCACTTTATAAGCATTCGTTAGAAAAAATTGTGCAGGACAGATAAACACTTTGACCTTTAGAGTGATTTGTGTTCTTTATAGTAAAAATGTAGTGGTTTCTTATGATTGTTTTAATATTTTCATTGATAATTTTATCGCTTTTATTGGGAAGTAAGAGGATTGGTCTCTTCTTTTTTTATATCTGCTTTTGTATAGCTGTTTTGTGGTTTATGCACCATGCCACAGATGTTTTGGATATTTCTTTTTAGTTAAATAATGGTTTACAAAATGCAAAATCAAAAAAATCTACTGCCATATTTTCTCATATTGTCTGCTGTTTTAGTTGCAAATGTTGTTGCTTTGTTTTATCAATTTTATTTTAAAGAACTACCTTGTCCACTGTGCTTGCTTCAAAGAGTTGGGTTGTTTTTTATAGGTTATGGTGCCTTCATGAACCTAAAGTTTGGCAAGCGTTTTAGATATGATTTCATAATAATCATTTCAAGTTTGTATTCCATGGCTGTTGCAACAAGGCAGGTGCTTCTTCATATTGAGCCAGGTGATCTTGGATATGGGTCAACTTTCTTGGATTTACATTTTTACACTTGGAATGATATTATTTCTTTTGGTTTCATATTGATCATAGCGTTGCTTCCTATGTTCAAAAACTTAGTATTTAATCCAGTTAAGTCTTTAGTTGGGATTTTGTTTGTAGTTTTTGTTGTGTTGTTGGGAATAAACCTGGTATCAGTCTTTTTGGAATGTGGTTTGAAGCAATGCCCAGATAATCCAACATCTTATATGGAGCTAGGCGAAGAATAAAAGCTTATTGTCTTATAATTCGTTTATTTTCAGGTATATAAGGGTCTTTTTTTGAGCTGCGGAAGGGGTTTATGTCAATGCCACCTCTTCTTGTATACCTAGCATACACTTCTAAAAATTCTGGTTTGCAGTTATTTAATATTTGCATGAAGATTTTTTCAACGCATTGCTCGTGAAATTCCTGAAGATTCCTTAGTGATATTATGTAGTTTAAAAGCGAAGCGTGATTGATTTTTTTTCCTCTATATTTTACAAAAATTGTAGCCCAATCAGGTTGACCTGTGACAGGACAATTGGATTTTAGCAGATGGCTATATAATTTCTCCGTTATTATCTCTTTACTTTCTATTAATGAACTAGAGGTATTTTGGCTATATGATTTATCTATGTGAATACCATTTATATCTAAAAAAGACACTTTATCTTCCACGCTAAAGATATTAACCGTCACATCTGTGTTTAATGCTTTCCTAAGATCATTTTGTATTGTTTGTGAAACTTGGTTTTCATCATGAAAAACGTGATTATTGAAAGAGTTTAAATATAGCTTTAAAGATTTGGATTCAATTAAAAACTCTGAATTACAATCATAGATAATCTCAGCTATTTTTACTTCAGGACAAGCATCTTCTCTTATCCACGAGATTTCATATGCATTCCATATGTCATATCCAAAAAATGGTAATGCGCCATCAATCCCAATTTCTTTTCGTTTTTCAGATCTTGAAATAGGAAATAATAACTGAGGATTATAGTGATTTAAGTAGCTAGTTTTTTTACCTAAAGGAGAGTCAATTATTTGCATTGTTTGTTTGATATTTTACAGGATCTTTGAGGTTTAATTCGCTAAAAGCCTTTATTCTAAATTGGCATGGATCACATTTTCCGCATGCACTTCCTTTTTCATCAGGGTTATAACAAGAGAGAGTTTTGGAATAATCAACTCCTAACTCTAACCCTTTTTCTATAATTTCTTTTTTAGTAAATGTGATTAATGGTGTGTGGATGTTAATTTTCTCTCCTCTTACAGTTCTTTCCAGTGCTAAATTAGCCATTTTATTGAATGCTTCTATATACTCAGGTCTACAATCGGGATAGCCACTATAATCTAAAATATTTGCTCCAATAAATATATCATTTGCTTTTAAAATTTCACAATATGCTAAGGCATAAGATAAAAAAATGGTGTTACGTGCAGGAACATATGTGATGGGTATTTCTGATTCTATTTCTTTTTGTGATCTTAATTCAGGAACATCAATATCATCTTCTGTTAAAGCAGAGCTCCCAAATTGTTTGAGATCAATATTAATGATTTTATGAGGATTTTCAGGCGCTATTGCATTTTTTACTTCCTTTGCAGATTTGATTTCTATGGAATTTCTTTGACCATAGAAAAAGCTAAGACAAAACACGTCAAAACCTTGTGATTTGGCAATTGCTAACGTTGTTGTTGAATCAAGTCCGCCACTGAGAAGCACTACTGCTTTCATAATTAACGTTACTTTAAATTTTTGAGACCAACGATATCATTTTTTTCCAATAATTCCAAGAAAGCTCCACCGCCTGTCGATACATGGTTGTAATATTGGGTAAGTTTTGAAGCATTAATGATTGCAGCCGCATCTCCCCCTCCCACTATGCTATAAAGCTTTTGTTCTTTTGTGCGTGCTGCTATATATCGTCCAACGTATAAACTGCTAACAGCATATTCAGTTTTTTCATACATTCCTAAAGGACCATTCCACAGCAAAAATTTAGCATTTGCGATTAAATCGCAGATTCTTTGACAAGTTTCTATTCCAATATCCAATATGTTATCATTCTCTGATATTTCACCTAGTTTTTTCAGAAATACTTCATTTTCATTATGCCCAACAAAATCAGAAGGGATCAAGATTTTATCTTTATGTTCATGATAAAGCCTATTTAGGGAACTATCCTCAATATCTTCATAATAAGAGCTCCCAATTTTATTACCTAACATTTTTAGAAAATTGTTTGCCATAGCACCGGCAATGATAATCTGATCAAACTTTGGTGATAGGTTTATTAAAACAGGCAGTTTTGACGATATTTTTTTGCCACCAATGATTAAGACACGAGGATGTAATGTCAAAGATGATATCTTGTTAAACTCTGTTATTTCTTTTTCAAATGTAATGCCAGGGTAAGCATCAAGAAATTCAGTGATACCTAAAACTGAGGCATGAGCTCTGTGAGAGCAGGAAAACGCTTCATTTATATAAACATCTGCTAAAGATGCCAAATGTTGTGAAAATATTGGGTCGTTAGCTTCCTCCTCTGGAAAGAATCTTAGATTTTCCAATAAGACAATAGATTTTGTATTACCTAAATCCTTTTTTAAGGAGGGATTCCTTATATCTTCTATAAAGAGAATTTTCTGACCTAAATATGATTCCAAAAAAGGTATCACTTTTTTTAATGATAATTCTTTCACTATCTTTCCTTTTGGTCTGCCAAAATGACTTGCTAATATTATTTTGCAGTTCAAATCTTGAAGCAGATTGATTGTTGGGAGAGCTTTTAGGATGCGTGCTGGATCGAGCAGTTTCCCATCTTCATCAATAGGGACGTTTATGTCTAACCTTAAAAATACAGTTTTATTTCTTATTTTTTCTCTATCAATTTTTTTTAAACTGATCATCATAAGCCAGCAACATAATTTGCAATATCAAGCATTCTGCATGAGAAAGCCCATTCATTATCATACCAAGCAACAACTCGGCATAATTTGCCGTTTACAACTTTGGTTTGCGTCAAATCAAAAATAGCGCTTGCTGTGGTGTGATTGAAATCGATAGAAACCAACTCACTTTTTTCTATAGCCAATATGCCAAAATAACTCTCAATCTCTTTGGTAAATATTTCATTAATCTCATTGGCAGATGTATCTTTTTTTGCAATGAAGCTCAGGTCTATCATTGAAACATTGGGCGTTGGTACTCTTAGTGCAACTCCGTCTAATTTTCCGGATAACTGTGGTAAGACCAATCCTATAGATTTTGCGGCGCCTGTTGATGTGGGTATGATTGACAATGCGGCTGCACGAGATCTTCTAAGGTCTTTATGGCTGCTATCAATTATGTTTTGATCATTTGTGTATGAGTGAACTGTGGTCATAAAGCCACTTTCAATGCCTATGGCGTCATCTATCACTTTAGCAACAGGAGCTAAGCAGTTTGTTGTACAAGAGCCTGCAGATATGATGATATCATCATGATTGATATTTTGATGATTGACGCCAAAAACAATGGTTTTATCAGCATTAGTACATGGAGCGGACACGATTATTTTTGTTGTATTTGCATCGATATGTTTTTTTGCATCATCTTTGTTATTAAATCTGCCAGTGCATTCTAAGACAATGTCACTATCCCAGTTTATATTGGTGATGTCGTTTTCTTTGAATAATTTAATCCTGGAATTATTAATGATGAGATGATCTTCATATACTTCTTTTACTCCTGAGAAATGACCATGCACCGAATCATGTCTTAATAAATGTATTTTGCTATCAAAGTTATTTTTGCCAAAATTTACGGCAGAAACTTGAATATTAGGATACTGTTCTGGGTTTTCAAAATATCTTCTTAAGACGTTTTTGCCAATTCTACCAAGGCCATTAATTGCAATTCTTTTCTTTGTCATTGATAAGATCAAATCGTTGCTTTGATAGAAACTTAAATCTTAATTTTTCATATAGCAAGGAACTAAATAATTTATTGAATTCATGCACAAAAAGATCTAGCATGGGTTGAAATTGTTTGGAAGAAAATATGACTAATAATAGTAAAATTGCTGTGCTTTCATTGGATGGAGGCGGGGTTAAGGGAATGATTTCTTTGGGTATCATGCGTGCAATAGAAGAAGAATTGTCTGCAATTGAAGGCAAGGATGTGAGAATAGGAGACTATTTTGATGTTATAGGAGGTGTTTCTATTGGTAGCATCATTTCATCTATGATGGTCAATAGCAAAGTTGATTTTTCAACACAAAAAATGCTGGATACATTTGCAGAAGTTGGTCAAGAAGTTTTTCAACAAGCTTGTAGTGATAAAATTTATACCTTAGGAGGGTTTGTAGGTCATAATTATGATTCTGATTTGTTGAATAAGACTGCGCAAAGAGTGCTAGGGGATAATAGAATTTGTGACTCTGATCTGAAAAGCAATTTTTTTACATATGCGTATTCCTTAAGTTCAAAAAAAACGAAGATATGGTCTTCTTTGGATTGCACAAACAACTTAGAAGATAATATCAAATTAAAGGATGCAATCACTGCTAGTGCTGCCCCTCCGATATTTTTCAATCCTTTTTATTACCAAGGAGAATATTTAATAGATGGGGCTGCATTCATAGCTGATCCTTCTTTCCCTGTGATTTCTGAGATATATAAGCAAGTAAAAAATATTAAGAAAGATGATATACTTATTGTTGCAATAGGCACAGGAAAAAGACCATCTGCTCAATTAGAAACAGGATTTTTTTCCAGCATGATTAACTCTTTTAATGCTTACAAGGGTATGGCAGAGACTATCTTAACAACGACTGATATGGTAATGAATAAGGTATTTTCTGGTTTCTATAGGTTAGAGACAGATTTAACACAAGATTATGATCTGACTGACGCAAGCAGTAAAAGCATTAACAATCTGCTTAACGAATCAAAATTGTATGTTGATAAAAATGCTGAATATATAAAAGAGGTTGCAAGATCAGTAAAGTCCTTTAAAGACAAGAAATTTGATTTTTCAGCCCCTGTTTCAAGAGATATGCACAATTCTCCATACCAGTCTATTAAAGCATTATGTCAAGGGATTCATAAAAATCATGAATATTGCAAGGATGTAAATCCATCAATAAGAATTCTATCGTTTGGCAGTGGTGGTGGTGTGAAAGATCTAATGACAGCGATGATTGTATCTGAGCTTGAAAAAGAAAGTGGCAAAGGGGTAAAAGAGTTGTTCGACGTCATTAGTGGTTCTTTGTTTGGATCAAAGAATGCTGCTTTATATGCAATGGGCAAGAGCAGTCAAGAGATAATAGAGCAAAATGAACAGATAGAAGAGCAGGATAAGCTTTTTGAAAATTGGCTTAATACAATAAAAAACAATTCATTTAGGTTCTTTTCATCCCAATTTTCAAGCGCATTAAGAGATGAGAAATATCAGTCTTTATATCAAGATATAAAAATGAAAGATATGGATATAAAATTATTTTTGCATGCATATTCTCTTACAAGCTCTTTATATAAAACATGGTCATCATTAGATCAAGATGATGAGACCTCATTAAACGATATAGTGGGAGCTGCAACAGCTTTTCCTACTATCTTCCCTATTAAAGTGATCAAGCAAATGGAAAAGGATGGTCATTATATTGACGAGGGTTATATTGACGGCGGACCAGTTATGACGGGTCGGTTGCCCTTTCATTAAATCTAAATCAGGGTCAGCGTTTCCGTTTTCTTTATTGCATTCTATGGATGAAAGTGAGCTTTTATACACAACTCAGTTGTTTTTGTTTGATAGGATTTTGACATCGTATCGATAACCTGTTCAATTACATTGTGATGCCTAACCTATTATAGATTGAGGAAGAC
>CBFHIH010000007.1:0-31481 GCA_965655955.1 Candidatus Midichloriaceae bacterium
CGGCTACATATGCAGTTCTTAAGATAAAGGGAATTACAAGAGAAATCTTCACATCTTCATTGACATCTTTTGAAGGATTAGAGCATAGAATGGAAGAATTTCACAAGCATGAGAATCTTGTGTTTGTTAATGATAGTAAGGCCACAAATATAGCATCGGCTAAATTCGCTCTTAATGCATATAAAGATATCTATTGGATAGCAGGAGGGATTTTTAAAGAAGAGGGGTTGGATGAGTTAATAGGGTCTTTAACTGATGTGCGTCGTTGCTACTTAATAGGAAGGGATGCACAAATATTTGCCAAAATGCTTAAAAAACAAGGAGTGCCTTTTGAAATAAGCAATACGCTTGATAAAGCTGTACAAACAATAAAAAAACAGGCAAAGAAAGGAGTTGTTCTGCTATCTCCTGCATGCTCATCACTTGACCAATGGGAAAATTTCATTCAAAGAGGTAAAATATTCAAAGAATTAGTCAAAATACTTTTCTAGCATTAATTTTCAAAGTTACTTCTACCTTCCTCTCCAAGATACGCGCCGCCATCGATGGTGAAACAGGATCCTGTAACGTATTTAGAAGCCTTATTAGATGATAAATATAAAATCAATCCGTCCATGTCAGCAGGATCTGCAATGTCACCATGAGGGATTTGCTGAATTATTTGATGGGTATCTGGTCCATTCATTGGGGTTCTAAAAACCACCCAGGAGATATGCAGTTAATACGAATTTTATATGGTGACAATTCACCAACTAATGTTTTGCTTAGATGAATGACAGCAGCTTTTGATATCGAATAAGCGCATCCGCCTAAAGCAGGAATATTCTCACCATTAACGCTGCCAATATTTATGATCGAACCATGGACATCATGTTTTTTCATGTGCTTAGCAACTGCTTTAGTCATAAACCAAACTCCCATCAAATTGGTTTGAAGCACTGATTCAAAATGATCATCATGATCTTCTTGAAAAACAGGAGTGAGCTTTGCGATTCCAGCATTATTAATGCATATATCTATTTTTTCCCCTCCTGCTTCAAGCTGAGTAAAACAATCAGCAATAGATTTCTTATCCGTAACATTCACTGGCATAGCTTTTGCATTACTCAATTGATTTGCTAAAT
Source organism: Candidatus Midichloriaceae bacterium (assembly GCA_965655955.1). Taxonomy (GTDB): domain Bacteria; phylum Pseudomonadota; class Alphaproteobacteria; order Rickettsiales; family Midichloriaceae; genus CBFHIH01. Next base: position 1,125 of record CBFHIH010000007.1, read on the forward strand.
TATTTAATTTATCTATATCACGACTCACTAAGATAACTCTCGCACCGCTTTGCGATAAACACGTAGCGAACCTTTCCCCCAAGCCACTTGATGCGCCTGTGATTAAGGCTGTTTTGTCTTTAAAATCATACAATTCTTCTAAACATGAGAAGACATAGTTTGTTTCACTATATCTTCATTATATCGTCGTTTTTTTTCTTCAGAAGGTCATCAGAATTCTTTATGTACTTATCTGTAATTTGCTGAACGTCATCCATGTAAGATCTAGCATCATCTTCTGACAATTCTTTGTTTTTTTCATGTTTTTTTATGCTGTCATTTGCATTACGTCTTATGTTTCTTATTGACACCTTTGTTTGTTCTGTATATTCAGATGCTTTTTTCACCAACTCTTTTCTTCTATCTTCTGTAAGATCTGGGATTTGTAGTCTAATATTCTGCCCCTCTTTACTCGGCGTGATTCCTAAGTTTTCATCAATAATAGCCTTTTCTACAGCGGACACCAAACCTTTATCCCAAACTTGTACAACTATCATCCTTGATTCTGGCACAGTGATTGTGGCCACTTGATTAATAGGTAACACAGATCCGTATACCTCAACTTTTACTGAATCCAGTAATGCGACAGAGGCCCTTCCAGTCCTTAAGCCAGAAAATAAGTGTTTTAAAGAGGATATAGCCCCATCCATCTTTTTTGAAACATCATTTAAAATGTCTTGTATGTTTATTTCATCAATCATGATTTTATCAATGTAAAGTTTCCATTATTTTGTACAACATCAAAAAAAGCACCTTTTTCATGAATATCAAACACCTTAATAGGCATATCATTATCATAAGCAAGTGCAATTGCTGTGCTATCCATTACTTTTAACTCTTTATTTATCACATCTTGGTGGGTTAATACGCTATATTTTTTTGTGTCTTTGTGCTTTTTAGGATCATCATCATACACACCATCAACCATGCTTCCTTTTAAAACACATGAACAATTCATCTCAATTGCGCGTAAGACAGCTGCGGTGTCAGTTGAAAAATATGGATTCCCAGTTCCTGCTGCAAATATGATGACTCTATTTTTCTCTAAATGCCTAATCGCTTTTCTTCTGATATATGGCTCTGCAACGGGTGTAATCTGTAGTGATGACATAACCCTTGTAAACACACCCTTACCTTCTAAGTTTCCTTGCAACGCTAACGCGTTTATCACAGTTGAAAGCATCCCCATATAATCAGCTGTGGCTCTGTCAACACCAATTGACACATTAGATCCTCTGCATATATTACCACCCCCCACCACCAAGCATACCTGATAAGAAGCGCTGCAAATAGTCTTAATATCAGAAGAAATCTGATCTATAATAGCGCTATTATGAATAAAATGATTCTTACCTAAAGCCTCACCAGAAATTTTTAGTAATATTCTTTTGGGATTCCTTTCACTCATAAAAGTCACTATTTATTCTCTCCTAACTCAAACCTCAAAAAATCTTTTATCTCAAACTCAATACCTGTTTTCTTTTGCATCGCAAATATAGAGTCTTTCACTTTTGTTTTGCCATCCACAGCAAACTTTTGCTCCATCAACGCCACTTCTTCAAAGAATTTCCTTAATCTTCCTTCAAGCATCTGCTTAGCTATTTCCTCTGGTTTTCCTTTGATCAAATCCTTGGACTGCTCAGCAATAAAATCTCTCTCTTTGTTAATTATTTCCTGCGACAAGCCATCTTTTGTCAAGGACAAAGGATTCATTGCAGCAATATGCATAGCAATTTTTCTCACAAACTCCTCAACTTCTTCATTGACGTTGCCAGCAACAGAAACCAAAACACCTATCTTGCCAGCGTTATCATCTACTTTGTTATGCACATAAGAGATAATCTGGCCAGGATTCTCAGCTTTGATTTTTGCAAATCTTTTAACAACAATGTTTTCTCCTATCACAGCAACAGCTTCTGATACAACATCTTTGATCATCATGCCACCAATACTGTGATTATTAATAAAATCTTCTACTGAATTACTAGGAAATTCATCAGCTGCATTTACTATTTTTTGCGCCAGATGAACAAATTTTTCATTTTTACTAACAAAATCTGTCTCAGCATTTAGCTCAAGGATAGTTGCTGAACCACCGTCATTTTTAAATACAATCAGCCCTTGATCTGCCGATCTGCCTGCTTTGTTTCTTGCTGCGCTGACACCCTTTTTTCTTAACCATTCAGCAGCTGAATTAACATTAGCATCATTCTCTTCTAATGCTTTTTTACAATCCAATATACCAGCTCCGGTTATTTCACGAAGCTCTTTTATCATTTGAGTTGTTACTCCTACCATCGAGATTACCTTTTGTTTTTGTTTTCGTTGATAAATAAATCTATATATAGATCTATTTATCTTCTAAATTTTCTCTAGAAACCTTTTTCTCCACTTTCCTATCTCTTGGTTTTTCTTCCTTTTGCTTTGCATCAGAACATGTTGCTTTTTTCAGACCTTCAAGAGCAGCATCTGCAACCAAATCACAATATAGTTTTATAGACTTTCTCGAATCATCATTCCCAGGAATAACATAATCTACATCACTTGGATCTGAGTTTGTATCAACAACAGCGACAATTGGAATCCCTAATAATTTAGCTTCCTGCACAGCTATTGAATGCAGCTTCACATCTATGATAAAAATAAGATCAGGGGTTCCACCAAGATTTCTCACCCCACCTATCGCCTTCTCTAATTTTTCTTTCTTTCTAGAAAAGTTTAATAATTCTTTTTTCGTATACCCTAGATCTTCAGATAATAATCTTTCATAGTTCTCTAGAGTTTTAATAGATGAAGATACAGTTCTCCAATTTGTTAACATCCCACCTAACCAGCGCCAGTTGATATAATATTGACCACATCTCATAGCCGCTTCTTCAACCAAATCAGTAGATTGTTTTTTTGTGTTAACAAACAGAATTCTACCATTTTCAGAAGCCACTTTGTAAACCAACTGCAAAGCAGAATACAGCGCATTAGCGGTTTTTCTAAGATCTATAATATGTGTTTTATTTTTTATTCCGTATATATACGGTTCCATTTTTGGATTCCATAGATTCTTTTTATGGCCAAAATGCACAGCGGATTCCAGAAGAAGGCTGATGTTAAAGTTAGGATTAAAGTTACTCATAATTATTACTTAATTTGGTTATACTGATACAGCGAAACTCCTCAAGCACCAAAAAAATCGCTGCATGGTTTATATGATAATAGTAAGTAAAATAGTTTTTTTTGCAAGCAAAGATATCCAGCTATAGTCAACTTTTGAACTTGCTTTTGCCATGTTCTGTTTTTTGCCAATGGTGTGGTTTATATATCAACTCTACAAATGAGATCACAAATACAAAAAGATATAGTAATAGATATGCATTATAAAATAAGATCGTTGGTAATAAGTCTAGCTTTTTATTTCTATATAGAAAAATTCCAGTAATCACAGTGTTAAATGCCATAGCAAATACAACAAGGCTTGACTGGAACCTTATCTGGCAAAAGATAGAAATAAAAAGCAGAAAAAAATACAGAAAAATTATGCATGGCGATAAAAATAAAAAGTAAAATAAACTAAATTTTTGTTCTGCGCTGCTTTTTTTCACAAATAAAGAACGTGAATGCACAAAAAAAGTGATCATATGACCCTTCATCCAACGGGATCTTTGCTTAATCCAAGACATTAAATCTATCACAGTCTCTTCTTGCGTATAGCTATCTAACATTTTAATGCGATAACCTTTATTAGAGAACCTGTAAGTCAGATCAGCGTCTTCTGTCACGTTATACTCATCCCATCCGCCCACTTCTCTCAATTTTTTTACACACAAATGATTACTTGTTCCACCTAAAGGAATTGGTATATTGGCGCTTGCAAAACAAGGCAAAATCACTTCAAAGTGCATGAAATACTCTATGGCGCAGCATCTTGTTAATAAATTCTCTTTGTAGTTAAAAAAGGTTAATTTTCCTTGCAGGCAAGCTACGTCACTTGCGGAATTACAAAAAGCATCGTGTGCTAGCTTTAATTGATCTTTATCAGGAATATCTTCAGCATCAAAAATAACTAAATACTCTCCTGTTGCATGTTTTAAGCCATAATTGCATGCTCTAGCCTTTGTTTTTGGACCTTTGTCGGGAGTAATTAGTATCTTAAAATATCTATCCAATTGCACAGAAGAAAGTGCCTTTAGCGTGCTTATGTCATCTTCCTCCAATAATACCAGAACCTGCAGCAAATGCTTTGGATAATCTATGCTCTTCACAGCTCGCATCAGTTTATCTATAACCGACTTTTCTTTATACAAAGGCAGTAAAATGGTGTATCTGGGCCAACTATTTTCCATGGAATAAATAGAATTTGACCATATAGACAATCATAATTGCTGCTTTGGCAATAAAGAATAGCTCTATAATTCCAGATACTATATTCGCTAAACTCACGCTGTTATATCTCAGGTGGACATATAAAGCTAAAGAGATGATATATAACAAAATTTTCTGCTTTTGAGTAAAAACGACTTTCGCAGAATCCTGAATGTCTAAATCTGAATCATTTTCCAGAACTCCATATTCAAGAGTAGAAACATCGGATGCGAAATAATTATCTGATTGCGCTTTAGGCGCATAATTTTCAACAACACACTCTTTGCTGTTGAAAAAATCCTCATTTTTTCCCATATCAAACGAACCTAAAAACCCACCAGGATACTAACCTAAGGCTTACAGTAAATCAACCATTATTGTGCATAACGATTGTTAGTATCTTAATTGAGCAGAAAAAGGGCTCATCATTTTATCAAAATATTGCTCAATGCTCTGCAAAAAATCGTAATTTTGCTGATCAACCGGCTATCTTCTATCTATTGCAGGCGATACTTTTTATCACCTGATCAATAATGTTACTTTTCTTATTCGTGATTTGTTTGGCATTATGAATGAGTGTTTTTTTCAAATCTTGATCTTCAAAAAGTTTCTCTAAATTTGTAATAAGGTCATTTTGATTACTTGCAATTAAAACAGCCTTTTTTTCAGTGAATTCTTCGATGACTTCTTGGCAACTGAATGTGTGGCATCCTATTATAATGGCATTTTCTAAACAAGCAGCTTCTAGTATATTATGCCCCCCTATTTTCACTAAAGATCCCCCTACAAAAACTATGTCTGAAAATCTGTAAAAATCTCCTAAAACACCTAGCTTTGCAACTATTAAAAACTCATCGTTCGCATTAATCTTATTTAAATCAGTAGAATAATATGTATTTGCTAATAAATGTTTTATTTCTTGCAATCTTGATGGATGCCTTGGGATGATGATTGTGAAGATGTTCTTATACTTCTTTTTGAGAGCATTGTGGGCGTTAATTATTATACCTTCTTCACCTTTATGCGTACTTGCCGCAACCCATACGAGCTTATTTTTTAAACTATTTCTTAAAATGCTAAGATTTTCTTCTGAGTGGCTCAAGGGTGGTGAAGAATATTTAAAATTTCCTATATATTTTAAATTTGCTCCATGAAAATACTTAAATCTCTTAAAATCAAGCTTGCTTGCTGGATATATAATTTCAAATTTTTCGAGCATAAAAGAAATAAAGGATTTAGGTAGAAAATTCCATTTTTGATACGTGCGATCTGATAATTTTCCATTCAAAAGAAATAATTTACAAAAAGAGCTGCTTAGATACACTACATTGGGCCACATTTCAGATTCAACTAATATTAATGATTCTGGCTTCCAATGCTTTAAGAAATTCTTCACTATAAAGTCAATGTCAAGAGGCAAGAACTGATGGATAGCGCCTTCTATGTTATGACTCATAAAAACTTTTGCTGATGTTAAGGTGGTTGTTGTTACTAAAACAGAGATTTCTTTTTCTAGTTGAACTATTCTTTTTACGTATGGGATTATAATATTTAGTTCACCAACGCTCACAGCATGAATCCAAACCACTTTTGATTTAAGATGCTTTTTTTGCTTAATAGTGAATTTTTCTAATACACTATTGATGGTCTCTTTCTTCTTCAAAAGGCGCAACAACATAAAAATTATGATTATTGGCAAGGAAAAAATACCTAAGATTCTATAGATGATTAATAAGAACATTTTGAGTCTAACGCTTTTAACTGGCCGTTCATTGATGTTGTTAATTTTTCAAGATCATTATCAGAATGAAGATAAGGGGATGAGATATTGATTTTGATCTTTGAAAAAGGCAGTGGAATATAAAATTTATCCCACGTATTCAATATTTTTCTTTTACTTGATGAAAAACACACGCTAATGATGGGTATATTGAATTTTGATGCTATATTAACAGCCGAACCCTTTGCTACATAACCAGGCCCTCTGGGCCCATCAGGTGTTATTGCGATTCTGTCTCCATTTTTTATTGCTTTTACAATCTCTCTTGTTGCTTCTAAGCCTCTTTTGTTACTAGAGCCTTTTATAACGCCGTGACCATATAAACTAATAAATTTCTCTATGTACCTTCCATCAGAATGCGGTGAAGTTAAAATAATGAAATTACCGTATCTAGACATTATCTTAGGGATAATACATATTCTTCCATGCCACAATGTTATTATGCAAGGTTTTTTGCTCTTTAACACTGAAAGACTGCCATTATCTACTGATATAATAATCTTTGAAGTAAGGAACACAATCTCAACATAGAACTTTAGAATACGAGTGATCAACTCAAGAGCAAATCCCGACTTAAAAAATTTCTTTAATAAAATCTTTATGTTCAACATCAACTAGTAAATAAAAAAATATTATAGTAGTTTTTTATCAAAAAATAAACTTTAAATCTTGCCATGCACACGGTGCATCGCTAGGTAAAAAGTTATCTACTGATTGCAGAATCTAATAGGAGATTCACTTGAAATATTGCTCATCTTGTGAGAGAATCGGTGAAACTCCTTGTCGTGGATTGTATGCTTAATCTTATCTTATTACTTTTTAGACTAAAGTTCCTTATTACAGTTGGTATTTTATATGCTGCATATACATTCTTCACCACAGGCAGTTTGAACTTTTCTGTGCCACCCGTTATACATGATGCATTCCAATCTTTAGGATTTTCATCCAAAAACACTTCCAGTCATCAAGCGCCTGAGGAAAAAAACTCTAATGGCGATTTAAAAGAGGGTTTGATAAAAAAAGCAGAAGAGCTTGTGTCTGATGCATTGCAAAGTAAGAGTTCTAAATAACGTTCACATGTACCTCAAAGAACAGGAATCGCTCACTCCCTTAAGAGTAATTCTAATTGATTCTATGCTGATACTTGTAATTCTTATATAATGCTTTGTTTTACAGCGGGTTAAAACAATTAAATCTCCTACTTCGATAAACATAAAATAGAGGCTTAACGAGAATTGATAAATCAGCTTTTTAGAATCGTGCATTTCTGTCATAGCATCCACAATTGTCTGAGCCTGCCCTTCTGTCAGCATTATTGGAAGTGCTATTTCTTTTTTTATTAAAGAATGGCTGGCATGGTTTTTGGATCTTACATTTGTGATTAAAAAATTATATTCATGCTTGATGTATTTGAAGCAGAGGTCTGAATATGAATCAGCGTTTCTAGTTACCGCGAAATCTACAGATCTTTCGTCCGTTAACAATAGATCGCCTTCGCTGATAGTATGAATTGAAGTTGCTTTTTTGCTGATAAACTTGAGAATCCCTTGTTGTTCTGAAATATAAAAGTCAAATATGCTCTGAAGATCTCGTATTATCTCAAAAGCTAGCTTATTGTGCTGGATGAAAAAGCCAACCATCTCTCCTTCTAATGAACTAGCGTCAAATTCAATGGCTGATAATCCACTTCTTAAACATAAATCAGTAATCAATGCAGATAAACTTGTGATACCTAACTTTCCTTGTAACCAATGCCCTGTATACCAACACGCACCATCGTTCCAGCTTTCTGTTTTGTACGGCCATTCGGGATACGGTCTTGCATCCCACGACCAAACAAACTTTCTTTCCACCATTGGGCTATTTTTCCATTTTTGCAAACTTCCTAGCAAACCTTGTCTTTGAGCATAAAAATCTATCTTGCCATATGAATGCTTCGGAATAGCTGACTCAGAGCTATAGGGGTCAAAAAAGACATTTGGTTGATTTGTTGCGCAATCTATAGATGGAAAGCCAATTTCTGTAAACCATATTTTCTTAGAACCAGGCTGCCAATCAGTTTTTTTTCCATCTGGATTATAATGTTGATTCTCCCACCACCACTGAATATCTTTCCATGCATATTTTTTATCTAGAGGATATCGTAAATTATTATCATCTAGGTAATAATCATAGCCCTCTCCTGAACACCACCCTTTTTTAATTTCATTTAAATCACTAGTCGTCTCTGGTTTGTTCGTGATGGGGAAGTAAGCATCTATGCCTATGAAATCAATTTCTTTGTTTGCCCATAACGTATCTAGATTATACCATCCACCATCTGTGTGGTGATATTCGGACCAGTCAGCTGCATATGAAATTTTTACGTTGTTCCCCATAATTTTTCTAACCTCTGAAGCTAAGTGTATTAGCTCTTCAACAGCGGGAAATAGATTGTTATCATTGAATTGAGTGAGCCCCACTAATTCAGAGCCAATGATAAATGCATCGACATATTCCTTAGTTAATTTTGCATAATGCAATATGAAATTATTATACCCCTTTTCTTGGCGAAAAAAATTGATTACTTCAGATTTTGAATTGGGCTTCAATCTCCCTCTCCAAGGTTTTCTTATATCATCCACTAGCATCATAGGATAAAACATTATCTTGTACCCCCTCGATTTCACCTCCTTTAGATAACGCATGATGCTTGTATCACTGGGAGTGCCGCCATAAATTGGGATATTACCTCTTTGTGTTATCAAGTAAGCATTTTCTCTCACAACGTCCCCCACTGTCCATATGTCAGGAACAGTGGTGGTGTCTTTGTCTTTAAACTCAACTCCTGGTAACACATCTGCATGATTCAGGTCAGTGTTTGTGATAAACCAATTTGCAACGGGTGATACCCATTCAATGTTTTTTAACGCACCCTTCAATTGATCTAATGACACTGTTGCATTTGCCTTATTTTGAGCAGTATGGTGATTGATGGCAATCTTTCTTTTGCCCTCTGCATTGTTATCAATTTTATATTGAATTTCAGTGTCATATACAAATTCACCAGAACCAGGTATCATAACTATTGAATCTATGCTGTTTTCTAAGCTATCTTCTTGAATCTTGCTTTCAAAATTATGCACTTCAAAGGTGAAATTTGGAATTTTATTATTAAAATCTTTCAGAGGGAAATTTTGGATTACCAAATATGCCAATCCACGAAATGCAGGGGTGTATTTGGCACCTTTGTCTTTGGCGATTGTGGAGTCAGGTGTTTGCTTTTCATCTCCAAGATACACCTTGATCTGGTAATCTTCGAAATTTATCAAGCGATCATTTGCCCACATTTTAGACACTTTACTTATTGGGCCAGCACACAAAGCAATCGCTAAAGAGATGTCATATTCATATGAGATATCAGTATATTCATAAGTACTTTTTCTTTTTATTGATTTTGAATGTTCGGTTATTTTTAGTTCTTTTAACTTTGAGTGCCATATGATATTGCCAGCCAACTTTACTTTTCCATATACTAAGGGAATTGCTTGATTATATTTAGCAGTTTGAACGTTTATCTCTTCGAGTCTTTTTTGCTCCCTTTCTATTTTATATTCATTATGCACATATGAATTACTTGCGCTTTGAAGGGCGGTGTTAAAAAGAAATTTACCGACTTTATTACCAAAACTATTGGTATTAAATGAATTTTCAGAAAATGTGGATTTAATTGCACTAAATACAAAAGGTAACATTTGCGAGATTGCATGCGTTTCTCATCACATTACCACTCTTGCAGTATCACAGGAAGTAAACGATCTTGATATGTGACGGTTTTTTACCGTGATCTGCGGAAGTTTTGCGCATGTAGTTCGTTGAGTGTTTTTTCTTCAAGATTAAGCATTTCTTTTTTGTGTTCTGATGAGGCTTGTTTAATAAGTTTTTCAAGCTTCTTTTTTTCTATATACTCTTCTTTCAACCATGTTATATGCTTGTTGATCTCCTCTAATTTCATGGAGATCTCAAGCTCTAAAGCCTCCTTTTCTTGGTTATATTTTGAGAAAAGCGTCTGAAAATCGAAGTTATGCATTGTTGTGGACAGCTTTTTTTCTGATATTATTTTTTTTTCAAGATTTATTAACTTATCTTCAGCAATGTTTTTCAAGGTTTCTAGGTTAGTTTTTTTAATAATTAAATCTTCGATAGTATTTGTAGATTTTTTCAAGAGTCTTTCTAGAGATGATATTTGCCTTGATTTGTTACGCATGAAAATCAAAAATTTCTTTAATTATCTTGAGGTTTAAGGTTTTTTTCAGCTCGTTTTTCATGATGGAGTCAAAATCCACCAATTCTATTACTTCTTGCAATTCTTTGCTTAGCGACGTTGTATTGCATCCTTGGATGCCGCATGAAATAATGTTATCAAAAAACTCAAGATTTGGATTAATGTTAACAGACATTCCATGATATGCAATCCATTTTTTAAGCTTTATTCCAAGAGAGGCAATCTTATAATTCTTGTTGTTTTTGTTGAGCCACACACCTATATTTTCTTGGTCGATAAAAGCCTTGATAGCAAAATGAGACAATGAATTAACGACAGATTGCAATATTTTTTGTATAAAAACTCGAATATCTAAATCCGCAATGGTTGTTAATTTTTTTAGATCAAGTGCGAAGTATATTACCCTTTGACCTATGCCATGAAATGTTGTTTTACCTCCTCTGTTGGTATGGTGAATGGGAATATTGCAGCTGTTATCTATTATGTCAGCATCAGAACCTGTCCTTCCTATAGTATAAACATCTTTATGTTCTAAAAACCAAATTAAAGATGTTCCTTTGCCTGAGATAATTTGAGCAACCCTCTGCTCCATATAAAACAAAGCAGATTGATAATCTATTGGTTTGTGCGACAACAGTAGCTCGACTTCAGTCATTATTTGTTAGCTCTGAAGCATTTTTTACATTCAGCGGGACATTTCTTACTATTTTCGGGCGACAAAACAAGTTTTTTGAGACCGTCTATAAATTGTTTGTTCGTTCCCAAAGTGGAAATTCGTGTATATGAATTGGCGCCATTTTTCATGGCCAATTCTTTATATTCAATATCTAGTTCAAGTAATGTTTCTATATGTTCAGATACAAATGCGATAGGAATCACTATAATATCTTTTTTAGCAATAGAGGCTTCCAATATAGTTTCGTCAGTATATGGTTTAATCCACTGCATGGGACCAACCCTGCTTTGATACGAAAGTACATGTGAAAGATTATCAATCTTGGATTTTAAGATGTCAACTATCTTTTGAACTCCTTGGGTGATTTGAAATTGATACGGATCTCCATTATCAATAACTTTTTTTGGTAGGCCATGTGCTGTAAAAATCAATAGGATGTTGTCTTTATTAACAAATTTGTTATATTCCTTGATAATTAGATCTGCGAATGCTGACAAGAAGTCATTGCTGTCATAATAGCAACAAACAACTTTTTGAGGCAATTTGCATCTTAATCTTTTTTTCTGTTCATTCCATTCTTCTAAAAATGCTCCGGTTGTTGTGGTGGAGAATTGTGGAAAAAGAGGAATTAATATGATTTCTGTGGCCCTATGTTTCATTACATCGATCAACACTTCTCTTGGCATAGGGTGCCAAAAGTTCATCGCAACAAAGATTGTGAACTCATCTCCTAAAGATTGCTGTAGTGCTTCTGCTTGAAGCAAGGTGTTTTCTAATAATGGTGATTTACCACCGATCATTTTATAATTTTTTATAGCACTTTTTCTTCTTAGTTTAGAAATTAACTTCGCAACAAAAAATCTTAGGGGCCATGTTAAAGGAATGATATTATGATCATGAAATAAATTAAAAAGAAAAGGCTCCACTGTTTCCAAGGAATCGGGGCCTCCTAGGTTAAAAAGAACAACGGCTTTTTTATGAAGTTTGGATCTAGTATTGATTGACATAATAACAAAGTGTATGATACCTATTTGACGCTTTTGCGTTATCGCAACTCTTGAAAGTAAGAGCAACTTATAGAATAAAATTAAAGCATGCGTGTTGTAAACATATTAATTTTAATTTTTAGCATTTTTTTGTTCCTTCCTCAGTCTAAGGCGGGTGATCAAATGCCCTATAATCTCTTAAAGAACATTAGGTCGTTTAATTTAACAAAATATGATGACGTTCATGTTAAAAAAAGCAGGGTAAAAAACGAGAGCAAGCTTGTTTTTCAAAAGCCTGCTGAGAAAAAAGTAGAGTCTAATATTGATATACTGGTTTTACAAGATGCTGATACATCAAAAATTTTTATTGATGGGAGCAATGGTATGTTTGCTTCATATCAAAGGGATGGGTTTTTATGGATAATTATTTCTGCAGATAAAACTCCATATATAAAAATTTCTGATAATTTACCGCAAAATGTCTTGATATCGCATCCTATTATAAAAAGTTATGAGATAGAAAAAATTAGTAATGGGGCTGTTTTAATAAAATTTGCAATAGATAACTCCGATCAAGGTGATTTTTCTTTTTCAAAAACACTAAAATCTGAAAACCGGATTATATTAGAAATGACGAAAGAAAAAGCAGTAGAGAACGACATTGATATATATACAAGGCCTTTTGATGTTAAGGGAGCGAAAGTTGAATTTGGCATTATGAATCCAAATAACACTCAGGTTATTACAATTAATCAACATGGTTCATTCGAGCCTTTGACGTTCATATTGATGAAAGATCTACAAAGAGTAGCCCAGAATTACAAATTTGTTAATTTTGATCTACTTGAAACAAATCATGGAATTGTTTTAAGGCATAAATCAGATGGCTTGACATTTGAGAAAAAAGATAATTTGTTTAGTGTGACTAAAGTGGGAGGATTAGATGTCTCAAGTGTTAAGAATACTAAATTAAGAATCTTTGATAAATCTTGTTTCAAAAAATTAGAAGAATTTGGTGTGACACCTGGAGTGTTGACCATCAAATCTTATAAGAAAAAACTTCCTAAATTTTCTAATGATGAAAAAATTATCAATAAGAAATTAGATGATGCTTCAACTTTATCGCAAGAAGTTGATTTAAGAATGAATTTAGCGCTTTTGTATTTAGCAAATAGTTTTTTTCAGGAAGCTATTGTGCAACTTGAATACATAGCGTACAAAGATCAAGATATATATGCTAATTATGCATTTTTGTTAGCGTATACAGCAGCGGAAATGCTTAGAAAAGATTTTGGTAAGGCAAAGTCAATTTTTCAAAAAATAGATCTCGCTGCAATTCCATCTGGCGATATAGAAGAGGTTAATTTTTGGAACAATGCCTTAAATTTAGATAATGAAAATTCATTATTGAGTGTTTATAATGAAATGTCTAATATGAAGAATAATTTTCTCAACGACTATCCACAAAACATTATCTTGGCAATTAAGTTTAATATCCTAAACAAGTATATGGAGCTTAAGAATTATGATAAAGCTGAGAAGGTGATTGACTCAATTGATGTTAATACATTAAACAAAGCAAGGTTATCAGAATATTTCCTGCAAAAATCTTTGATTGAATATGCGAGAAACAATCAAAGTGCAAGCATGGATTTGCTAACAAAGTGTATAGATTCATCTGGTAGTTTTTATTACCAATCGATATGCAAGGAAAAACTCACAATGGAGAAGTTACGTGCAGGAAGTATTAATCTAGAAGAGGCTATCATGGATCTGAGGATTATCGATTTAGATTTCAGAAATACTCCTCTTGAGTTAGATGTGCTATCAAAAATTGTGGATCTCTACAAAAAATCTGGAAAATACTTGCAAGCTATTGAGGTATTAAAAGATATCTCAGAGAGTTATATTGATACCCCAGAAGGGTTAAATTCTAACAAAGAGATGGCAGAAGTTTTTTTAGGGATATTTCTAGGAGATTTAGCCAGCAAATACAATATTTTTCAAAAAGTTGCATTGTTTTATGATGTTTATCCCTTAATCTATCTAGGAGAAGATAGAAAAAAAGTATTGTCAAGGGTGGTGTTATATCTCAAAGACCTTGACCTACCGGAAGATGCATCAGATATTTTAAATGATGAAATTAGGAGCACTGATAACCCTATGGATAAAGAAAGATTATTCAATGAGCTGCTAGCAACACTATACGAGGCTAAGAAATATGATGATATTATAGGCTTCATGAATATTATGAGTCTTAGTAAGATAAGCAAAAAAGATAAGGATTTTAGAAATAGGATATATGCAAAAGCTTTAAGAGGGCAGAAAGAATATGAAAAGGCTTTAGTTTTATTGCATGATGATAAATCAGGTGAAGCAAATCATATAAGAGCGCAGATATATTGGGAGATAAACGATTGGTCTAATTTTGAGAACAATATAGAGCCTGCTATATACAATATATTGGATGGAAAAAGAGGTGTTACACAAGCAGAAGCTGAGTTAATGCTCAAGATATCTATATCCTACGCTAACACTGAAAAAAAACATTTATTAAAAAAATTAATTGTGGAATCATCTTTTCAGATGAAAGAGAAATATCCCAAGATTTTTTCATCAATGAAATTATTACTGAATCTTTCAGATAATGCGAAAAGCTTACAAAAAATTGACATTAAGCATTTAGAGGAGCAACTTAATTCTTTTCAATAAGGTGGGTATATGAATCTAGACACAGCTATTATAATTCCAGCTCGTTTACAATCTACTAGATTACCTAATAAGCCATTGATAAAAATAGGGGATGTTTATATGTTTCTTAGAGTATATCAACAAGCAATTCAATCTAATGCAGGAGAGGTTTTTATAGCAGGATGCGATAAAGAGCTAGAGGAAATCGCATCTTCTCATAAATGTAATTATATACACACGGACATAAAGATTGCGTCTGGAACTGATAGAGTGTTTCAAGCGTATAAAAAATTAAATAAGAAATTTAGGTATGTAATAAATCTCCAGGGAGACATGCCTTTTATTGATCCAAGAACAATATCTGAGGTAAGAGATTTATTAATAAAAGAAGACTGTGATATCGTTACATCAGCAACTGTTATGCGTGAAGATTCAGAGATAAGCAAAAGCAGTAATGTAAAGATTGTTTACACAGGTAACAAAGCCTTATACTTCACTAGATATCCTGTGAAAATGCCTATAAACTATAAGCATATAGGAATATATGGATTTCAGGAAGTGGCGTTATCAAATTTTGTTAATCTTACTAAATCTGCTTTGGAGTCCTGGGAAAGTTTAGAGCAATTACGCGCTATTGAAAGTGGGATGGAGATAAAGTTTTGTGTTGTAGATGATCCGAATATCAGTATAGACACAAAAAGTGATTTAGCGATGGCTCAAAATTACATATCCAGATAAAAATATGAAACTTATAACAATCATCAGATCTTTAATTTTTAATGTCTTTTTAATAGTGTGGACAGTGGTTATATCTTCGCTTTTTGCTCCTTCTGCTTTACTAAAAGATAATAAGATTATTTCATATTTGGGGCTCACATGGTCGTGGGTTGTCATTAAGGCTTTGAGATATATATGCGGTATCAAGATTCAATTAAGAGGCAACAAAAAGCATTTAGCCAAAACGTGTATAGTTGCATGCAAGCACCAGTCTGCAATTGATACTATTTTTTTATTAGCGCATATGAAAAATGCTGTTTATGTGATTAAAAAGGAATTGCTTAACATACCATTTTATGGATGGTTCTTAGCTAAGATGGGGATGATACCAATTAAAAGATCTGGAGGTTTTTCTTCTTTAAAGAAAATGTTGCAAAATAGTGAATATGCTATTACTAAAAAGAAAAGTATAATTATTTTTCCAGAAGGTACTAGGGTTAAGCCTTACGAATCTGTTGAATATAATCCTGGTATTTATGCTCTTTATAAAAGATTTTCAAGCTTAGATACCGTCCCTATAGCAACGAATTCAGGTTTTTTTTGGGGAAAGAATAGTTGGTTAAAAAATCCAGGGGAGGTGATTTTTGAAATTCTTGATCCTATGCCAAAAAGATTAGATAAGGAAGAGTTTATGGAGAAGATCAAAAGGTCTATAGATATGAGCAGTAATAATCTATAGCTGGATATCTTTAAATTTGTTACGACTTTGCTCGTTGTTTATGTGGGTTTACCACACTTCACGCCTCGCTTAGTGCAACAAAATTAAAGCTATTGCGCCATAACTCCATTGGATTAGGTTTTAGGAAAAACAATTGGGCAATGGTTTTTAACATGTAATTCATCCTTATATCCACCGCAATTATGTCTAACGTTCTAGGTATCACATCTTTTGGCCAGTGTATAGAATGGCTATGGGTAATGCTGAGAGATTCAAGTATTCATTGATTTAAAAGGTTATAGGAAGTATACTCCCGTATTAGTTAACATGTGTTTATATTGTCATGACAGATTCTTCTATGGAAAAAAGGAAAAAAGGAACGTTGACATTAAAAAAAGACAGATCTCCTGTTTCGAGAAATGAAGGAGGCAAACTTCCTAAGAATACCAAAGGAACTGTTGTGGTCATCACTAAAACAAAAAGGGTTGGGTCTGAAGGTGTGTTAACTTCGTCAGAGAAAGAGAGAAGGCTCGAGGCTTTGAAGAATTCTTATAGCAAAGAGCAGGAGAAAGAGAAGCAAGCTGTTTCATTTTCCCCTATGCAAGAATCTTTTTCTCTTGATGATGCTAGCGATGGAATCAAAAATCTTGATAATGGGCATAAAAAGACAACTGAGATTCCAAGTGTCAAACAGCCAAAAATCTCTAAAAAGGTTGAAATAAAAAAAGACACAAAAGAAGGCAAAGAACAGGAAAGAAATTTTTCTCAAGATGAAGAAGAGGCGAAGCAGAAAAAAAAGAGTAAAGTAGAAGTGAAAAAAATCTCTAAAAGGGTTGTGATCCAAAATCTAGATGAGCTTCGAGATGATGTTGAAACAAGCATCACAACCATTAAGCAGTCTGTGCATAAATCCAAAAAAAATAATGACAAATCTAATAAAGAAAAGCAAAAAGTTGTTAAGAAAGTTATTATCAAAGGTTCTATAACTGTCCAAGAGTTATCCAACCAATTGGCAGAAAAAGTATCCCATTCTATCAAAACCTTAATGAAATTGGGAGTTATGGCATCAAATAGCCATGTTTTAGATTCTGAGACAGCAGAGCTGCTTGCAAACGAATTAGGGCATGAGCTTGTTATCTCAAAAGATGAGGAGGTTTTAGCCGATTTGTTAAAAGAAGAGAGCAATGATGAGAAAAATGTTGCATTAAGAGCTCCAATTGTCACTATCATGGGGCATGTTGATCATGGGAAAACATCGTTGCTTGATGCATTAAGAACGACTGATGTTGCCTCTGGTGAACACGGTGGGATTACTCAGCATATAGGAGCTTATACCGTCACATTAAATAATCATAAAGCCATAACTTTTATAGACACGCCTGGACATGAGGCATTTACCGAAATGCGTGTGCGCGGCGCCAATGTTACTGATATAGTGATTCTGGTGGTTGCTGCAGATGATGGAATAAAAGAGCAAACTGTGGAAGCTATACAACATGCAAAAGCAGCTAATGTTCCAATAATAATAGCGGTTAATAAAATAGATAAGCCTGGAGCTAATCTAGAAAGAGTAAAAAATTCATTATATCAGCACAGTTTAATTCCTGATGATATGGGTGGTGATATCATGGTCATTCCTGTTTCTGCAAAAGAAAAGAAGGGATTGGATGCTCTTGAAGAATCAATTTTATTGCAAGCAGAAATGCTTGAGCTGAAAGCCGATTTCAAAAAAAGGGGATCTGGAGTTGTTTTAGAATCAAAGTTAGATAAAAACAGGGGTGTTATAGCGACTTTATTAGTCCAAAACGGTTTATTAAAAACAGGCGATATAGTTTTTATAAAAGACCAATATTTCAAGGTTCGTTCTTTGATAGATGATAAAGGAAAATCTACAAAACTTGCCCTTCCTTCAGTGCCTGTTGAGGTTTTAGGTTTGTCTCAATCACCTGCATCTGGAGAACAGTTTTTAGTTTTGGAGAATGAAAAAGTGGCCAAGAAAGCATTGGAGCTTCATAAATACATAACTGCAAAAAACACCGTTTCGTCCGATGGCAAAGCTTCATTAGAATCTTTATTTAAACAATCTGATGATAAAGTTTTCAACTTAATTATAAAAGCAGATGTTCATGGATCAGTTGAAGCCATTAAGAGCGCTTTATTAAAACTTCCAAGCGAAACAGTTAGCATAAAGGTTTTGCACGCAGTTGTTGGTGGCATAGTAGAATCAGACGTGTCTCTTGCAAAAGCTAGTAACGCCATAATCTTCGGTTTTAACGTGAGAGCTGACAGTAAAGCAAAGAGCTTGTCTCAATCTTTATCTGTGGACATTAGGTATCATTCTATAATCTACGATCTACTGGATGATGTTGAAAACATTATCCACGGATTGATATCTCCAGAGAAGAAAGAAAAATATTTGGGCGTTGCTGAAATTAGGCAAGTTTTTAATCTCAAGAAACAGGGAAAAATTGCTGGTTGTATGATTTTAGATGGAATTATTAATAACAAAGCAAGGGTCAAAATTTTGAGGGATAATATAGTGCTGCATGATGATAAAATATCAGCTTTAAAAAGATTCAAAGATGATATTAAGGAGGTGCGCTCTGGCTTTGAATGCGGTATATCATTGGAGAGATTTAATGATATTAAGGAAGGTGATAAACTAGAAGCTTACATAATAGAATAATATGATTAATGTTTATCGAACAGAACGTGAAAAAATTATTTTTGATACACTTTCTGAGTTATTAACTGAGACGCCTTACGAAGCATTGAGGATAAGGCTTTTTCAAAACAAAAAATTAAAAAAATGTCAGGTCATGATCATAAGAAATGACGATGCTTCGATCAATTTATCCGATTGTGAATTTGTTAATAAAAAGCTTTGCGACATAAAAAAATCTGATCTGATATTTTTATCAGAATATGATATTGAAATAAGCTCTCCTGGGATAAATCAACCACTTACCAGGTTAAAAGATTATTTGAATGCTAAAGAAAAATTAGTAAAGATATATACAGTTACAAAAATTAATGATAAAAAAAGGTTCTTAGGTTATTTGCATAAAATCGATGATCAATCGGTAGAAGTAAAGTTATTGGAAAATAACTTTATTGTTAACATTGATTTCAAGATGATATCAGAAGCAAATCTAGAATATGGAGATGTTTTACAAAATAAGAGGAAAAAATAATGTTCGGTGGTACTGAAATATTACATATCGTAGATGCAGTAGCAAGAGATAAAGGTATCTCAAAAGAAGATATCATTCATGTTTTAGAAGAAGCTGTTTCTTCTGCAGCCAGAAGAAAATATGGAGCAAGTGCGCTTGTAAAAGCTTCTATAAATAGAAACACAGGAGCAATTTCGCTGTATAGAAATGTTGTGGTTGTGAAAGACGACGAAGATTTAAAGAGTGTTGATATAGAAGAAAAAAAGATATCGTTATCAGAAGCGCTCAAAACATCTCCTCAAGCGAAAGAAGGGGATGTTATTAAAGAAACGTTGCCACCATTAGAAATGGCTCGGTTAAATTCTATTTCTGCTAAGAGGGTCATTGTTGATAAGATACGCGAACTCGAGAGAGATAAATTATACGAAGACTTTAAAAACAGGGTTGGTGACATTGTTAATGGTGTGGTTGAAAAAATTGAAAGCAAGGGCTTTATAATAAAAATTGCTGGTGCTGAGGCAATATTAAAAAAAGACCAAGCATTAAAAATTGATAGATATAATCTTGGGGACAGAGTGAAGGCTTGCTTATTAAAATTGGATAGAGAGTCTCATGGACCTATGATTATTTTAACGAGAATTAGTAAAGATTTTGTTTCTAAACTGTTTCAGCAAGAAGTGCCTGAGATATATGACAAAATTATAGAAATTAAAGATGTAGCAAGAGATCCTGGATCAAGAACAAAAATATCTGTTTTCACTGCTGATTCTTCCATTGATCCTGTGGGGTCTTGTGTTGGTGTTAGAGGAAGTAGAGTGCAAAATGTGATCAAAGAATTGAAGGGAGAAAAAATAGATATAGTAAAATGGTCAGAAAATCCTGCGACATATGCTGTAAATGCTCTTTCTTCAATAGAAGTGCTCAAAGTTCTTGTGGATGAAGAGGAAAGAAAAATGGAAGTTATTGTAAAAGAGGACGATCAGAGCAAAGCAATAGGTAGACGAGGACAAAATGTTAAGTTGATTTCCGATTTATTAAAGTGGAAGATTGATGTTGTAACAGAAGAGGAGGAATCTTCTAGAAGACAGGAGAATTTTTCTAGGGTTGTTGATTTATTTATAGATCAACTTGATATAGATGAAATTTTGGCTCAATTGCTAGTTTCTGAAGGCTTCAATGACATTGAAGCGATAGCGTTTGCTGAAATTGAGAAATTGTCAAAAATTGATGGTTTGGATGAAGAAATAGCCAAAGAATTGATGTTAAGAGCAAATGATTCTCTTTCTCAACCTCAAAACACATCAGATCAAGAAGTTGATGAAGATGAGTCTCAAGAGGTATCTGATGGTGACAGCGTTTAGTAAATATTAAAGATATATCTTTGATTTATGGTGAATCTAAAAATCAATAATCGCTCTGTGAAAGTTCCTGATGGTTATACCATAATTCAGGCTTGTGATGATATAGGGGTTGAGATACCAAGATTTTGCTATCATAAAAATTTGCGAATATCAGGAAATTGCAGAATGTGCCTTGTTGAGATTGTTAAAGCACCCAAGCTTGTTCCAAGTTGTGCACAGGTTGTATCAGAGGGCATGGAAGTTTTGACGCATTCAGCAAAAGTGCAAGAAGCTAGGAAAGGTGTGATGGAATTTCTTCTGATCAATCATCCTTTGGATTGTCCCATTTGTGATCAAGGTGGAGAATGTGATTTGCAAGATCAAGCTGTGATATATGGAAAAGGGAGCAGTGGATACAAAGAGAGTAAGAGAGCAGTTCTTGACAAGGATTTTGGTCCATTAATCAAAACGCATATGACAAGATGTATACATTGCTCAAGATGCGAGAGATTCTTAGAAGATGTTGCAGGGACTAATGACTTGGGAATGGTTGGAAGAGGCGAGAACTCCGAGATTGTTAGCTTTATAAAAGAAGGAATGTCATCAGAGTTATCTGGTAACATAATTGATCTATGTCCTGTAGGCGCTTTAACATCCAAGCCTTATGAATTTAAGGCTAGAAATTGGGAATTAACCACGACAAAAACAATTGATATCATGGATGCCGTGGGATCCAATATATTAATATCTTCCAAAGGAAATGAAGTTTTAAGAGTATTGCCTGATGTGAATCCTAATATAAATGAAGAATGGATATCAGATAAGACACGATTTTTTTACGACTCTTTGAAATATCAAAGACTTGACGTTCCTTATGTCAAAAAAAATAATATAATGTCAAAAGTGAGCTGGGAAGAAGCTTTGACTTATATCTCTGATCAAATAAAAAAAACACCATCTAGTAAAATTGGCGCCATAGCTGGAAATCTGACAGATGTTGAGACAATGATGGTGATGAAGGACTATCTAGATAAGTTGGGTTCTGGTCATTATGACTGCAGACAAAATGGTAGTATGTTACCAGCTGCGCATAGGTCACAATATATATTCAACACTACGATTAATGGAATAGAAGAAGCAGATCACTGCTTAATAATAGGATGTAATCCTAGATATGAAGCATCAATTGTGAATGCTAGAATCAGAAAATCTTATCTTTATAATAACTTAGATGTCACTCTCATTGGTCCTAAAGTAGATCTAACTTATCCGTATAAGCATTTAGGAAATAATCCTTGGATTGTGAAGCAGATTGTTGATGGCGAGCATCCTATTTGTGATACTTTGGCAAAATATCACTCTCCTATGCTGATTCTTGGGGAAAGGATAAGTTCTTCTTATGATTTTGAGAATTTATATTATTATGTGCAGCTTCTTGCAAAAAAATATGGCTTCGTGACTCCAGAGAGAAATAATTATAATATTTTACATACCTCAGCATCAAGAGTTGGGGGGTTAGACATAAATTTTACTCCTGCCGAAGGCTTTTATAATACTCATCAAATATTAAAGTACTGTGATATCATAATACTCATGGGAGCCGATGAGGTAGATTTTTCCCAAATTAATCAAGATGCCCTAGTCATATATATTGGTCACCATGGTGATAAGGCAGCTGGCATAGCTGATGTTGTTCTGCCAGCACCTTCTTTTGTTGAAAAGGATGGTACATTTGTGAACTTGGAAGGAAGACCTCAAAGAGCTCATAAAGCAGTAGATCCACTGGGAGAGGCGAGGGTGGACTGGAAAATAATTCTGGATTTAGCCAAACTTACAGGAATAGAGTTGGGTTATAACGCAATCGATGAAATACGTGATAAAATGTGCGAAAGAAATCATGTATTTAAAAAAATAAGTACTATTTCTCCGAGTGTGTTTGAAGAAAAAAAATTAAAAAAAGCCTTTTTTGAAAAAGATCGCTTTCCAGAAACAAGAGAAGATTACTACTTAACTAATTCTATGTGTAGAAATTCTGTTATTATGAATAAATGTAGTACAAGTTTTCAGAAACACTTTTAGGATACAGAATTAATAAGGCATAATAAAATTATGGAATTATACTATTATTTCAAAAAAATAGAGGATGTGTTTTGGGCCGTATTAAATCAGCTTGATGATATTTTGTGGAATTACATCTGCTTGATATTAATCATGGGCATGGGAATTTTTTTAACAATATATTCTAGATTTTTTCAAATCAGAGCATTATTTAAGTTCAAACAACATTTAAGAGATTTATTGAATTGCGCAGAGAAAGGTAAAAGTGGTACGCATCCAATCAAATTGTACTTTGCTTCAATAGGTGGCATGGTTGGTCTTGGAAATATTGTCAGTGTTGTTAGCGTTGTGACAATAGGGGGGCCTGGAAGCATCTTATGGCTTTGGATAGCTTCATTATTTGGTATGTTGGTTAAATATTCTGAAATATATCTTGGGATAAAATATAGAGTAAAGAATAATAAGGGAGGCTATGATGGAGGGCCGATGTATTATCTCAAGAAGGCATTTGGCAGTAATATCATGTCTGTTATTGTCTGTGTATTACTTTGTATATATGGTGCGGAGGTGTCGCAATTTTTAATCATTACAGACACAGTGGCAAGCGTATTCCCTGTTGATCGGTATTTATGCATGGCTATTTTATTATTATTTATTTTTGTCTCATCAGTGGGTGGTGTCAAAAGATTGGCGAATATATGCTCGTCTATCATGCCGTTGTTTATGGTGATTTATATTGTTTTAGGGATTTGGGTAATGGTTGAAAATTATCAGGTTTTGCCAAGTGTTTTTAAATCGATCCTTGATTCTTTTTTAAATACAAAGGCACAAATTACCGGTGTATTAATTGCGGCTCATTATGGCATGTCGCGCGCTGTTTATTCTGGGGATATAGGGATAGGGTATGATTCAATCATTCAAAGTGAGACACAAACTTTGTTTCCAGAAAAACAGGCAAGAATGGCAATTTATGCTTTATTTACGGATTCATTAATCTGCACAATCAGCGTTATGGTGCTATTAGTGACGGGATTATGGAAGGCTCAAGGCTTCCAACCTTCAGAGTATGTAGCGCAAGCATTTGCTTTATATTTTCCCCATATACAGTACTTCATGGCTGTTTTATTCATATTGGCTGGATTTACGACAATAATTGGATACTTAGTTGTGGGGCAAAAATGTGCAACTTATCTAAGTCCCAAATTTGGTAGACCTTTATATTTAATTTATTCACTATTTGCATTCATTTTCTTTTCGTTTTACGATCAAGAGCAGGTGATTTTGATAATGAGTGTGTCTGGTGGCTTGTTGATGATAATTAATCTTTCAGGCTTGCTTAAATTGCGCAAAGATATATCTTTCAGTTAAGACTTATGGTCAGAAAAAGAGCTAAAGTAAAAAAGAAAAAGAGTTCATTTTTCAAAAAACATAGTAATTTTCTATCTGTATTCTTAAGAATTGCAATTATATTTGTGGTAATTGGTGCTTTTGCTTTCATTGTGTACAAGGCATATGTTTATACAGGTGGAAACACAGACATTGAAAATCTTCCTACAATTGTAAGGCAATGCAAGGAAATCAAAAGTCCTTATCATGTAAATGATGGAAAAGTTTTTTCCAATCAAGATAAGCATATATATGAAAATTTAAGTAAAAATCATAAGAAAAAAGCACAACCTCGATCTCAAGAACCTGTTGAGGAATTTTCCCATCACCAGATTTTTGAGATAATTGAAGATATCAAGAAAAAATAACGTAAGAAAGAGCTATTAGAAAAAGGAGCAGAAATATATTCACAATATCCCATATACGGGTATCGCAGGATAATAGCAATGTTGCGAAGGGAAGGCATAGAAGAAAATCATAAAAGAGTACAAAGATTAATGCAGGAGATGAGCTTATATGCAATATACCCAAGACCTAATACAAGCAAGGCAAACAGGGGGCACTCTATGAGTCTGTCATTTCATTCTCCTTTGTTTATTTATACCCTATAGCGGGTTCACTTTTTACACAAAGTTTATGACAGACTCTATGATTTAGTTACTAAAGATTTTTGAATTTACACAAAGAAAATGATTGACTCCACTCTATCTTAACACGCCATACTTCCCTTTCATTCATAGGATATTATCTTCTGCTTCTGTAGCTGTAGCTGTGGGCAGGTGCAATGCGTGAGGATTTGCACATAGGTTGAAATTAAATGGAGGATCAATATATTTTTCACAAAACCCCTCCCCTGACTTAGCAATCTCAAAAACCCTAGAGTCATTTGCGTTTGGATCTCGTGATAGAATAAGCACTCGTCCTTGATGCTCTGAAAGTCGCCCTTCACAAAAACCCTTATAAAATTGTTTCTCAGCTCCTCTAGCGTCATAGGGATCTTCTTTAGGTAACGCAAGAAACAAATTCGTAAATAAAACATCTGTGTCACTCGCAGTACTTAAAACGGTAACCTCTCCTCTTGCACAATAAGGCAGTGAGTGTTTAAAAAGCTGGTCTAAAAAAGCTGCTTTTATGCCATAGGTGTTGAAAATCGAATTATCTATGTCGACGCCTAGGGTAGAGTTTGCACTTGCAAACAAACATTCAATCTTTTTATTTCGCACTTCATTGTCAGCGACGCCTGAAGATGCATTATTAAATTCTTTTAATGATAGAAAATGATTTGACATAATAATATAAACAAATTTAATTCTTTAGGCCTAGGGTAACCTAAAGATTCTAAAAAGTCAATCATCCCCCCTTTTTTTACTCTGTGTAAGTTCAATAGATATTGGACTAATGAACAAGGTCATTATGTTTCTCAATATACTCAAAAGGAGTAAGAAAATCTATAGATTGATGAGGTCTATATGAATTATATTTGTAAACAGCAGATTTTAACTCAACTTTAAAAGCTCCGATAGAATCTGCAAGTAAGTCTTTTTTAGCATAAAACTCCTCTCTAAACGTTCTATTTGAGCGCTCTACACCACCATTATATTTGGGCTTCTTAGGTGGTAGAACAAATAAAGCTACATCTAAATCAGAACAAGTCAGATTGCCTACGGCAATGGTAGCATAATAGGAGAAAATGGAATATAATGGGTAACTTTTAATTAAACATGTTATGTCCAATTCCCATTTACGTAACAAACAAGTAACTCTGAAATCTATAAGTGTCAACGGCGAAGCTGACTCTGGATCCAATGCTGAAGTCTATATATACTATGGCTCTACCTCTAATTATACTAGATACCCTTCTTCCAGCTATGTAGAATTAACAGAATATAGCACCACAACTGTAAATGGTCCAACAATTGAAATAGACCCTTCTTCTCAGTTTTATGTTCATATAAATGAATTGGACGATTGGGATTATGATGAATATGTATCTGGCTATTTTTCAAATTGGTACGTGAGTGCATGCGGCACCTATCAATTACAGATATCCTTAACCTTAGAAGGAAGTATATATGATAGTGATTCTAACCCTTGCTTCATATTTGATGACGACCTCAAACAGTCTTTAACGCTTATTTCTGAGTTTTGGAATACCAAAATCGATTATCATCAAGAGTGTAGCTCATTTTACACCTATACCTTATTATTTGATATCGAAGAAACCAAAGTCTATAGCCCTCCCACAATTGAAGAGACTCGCGTTGCAATTGATAGAACACAAGAAACAACCGCTAAGTTCAATGCAATTGATTCCAATGGATTAGAATTAATGTATTATGGCTTTGATAATAACGGACATAATTGGATATATGGATTTCAATACAATGGTGAGATTAGGATTATGCCCACTGATGATATAAATCCTGGTGAATATACTGTTCAAGCCTCTGTGGTGAATACCTGTGGATATACAGCAACTGGTAACTTAGCAATAGTGGTGGGCGAAAAAGCAAGGGATGGAAAAATGTGCTTCAAGATGCATTCTCTTGAGTTATCTAAAGTTGGTGATATAGATGCAAAAAGCGAAGAGCTAGACATTCAAATGAGATCTCCTAACACTTATCACAAAGAAGATTTGTATAGTTGTGGGACATATATCTTTGATTTTGCATCAAATGACTCAAATGTTGACACGTATAAAGATCTCGGCCTAACAATCCCCTGTATAGAAGGGGAGAATATACGTCTCACATTCATTGAACGCGATATATGCAATGATGATATTGAAACAATCGCAATTCCATGTGAAGAGCAGGGAAGGAAAATACAAGAAGTGGTCATCACACCAGACGACAGCACCGTTTCATATAGCGTTTGCAAAAGTCGTGCTGATGAAGTTGGCGGTTCAATCTGTGGCAGCGGAGGAGTTGCCGCTGGCGGTGAAGCAACGGTTGAGAAGTGCGTTGGTTATACACATGGATGGGGTGAAGAGGAATGTGGATCTGCTGAACTGAAGGAAAAAGAAAGCGAGTACTTGCTTGAATACAGCATTACGCTTGAAGAATGTGATTGGCCCATTGATCGTCCTGAATGCTCCACTGATCAAATCACAGCGGGAAACTCTTGCAATTTCACAGATTCTATTGGTGATGACATTGATATAAACGAAGACAGCTCTGATTCTCCATTGATGTCTGGAGGGTTTTTTGGAGTATGCTTAATTATCTAAGATAGTCTTCCAAATAAAACCAACCCTATCTCCTGAGTGACTATAAGAAAGACCATTGCATAATTGTTATTTATTATGCAGTGGTCTTTTATTATAAAAATCAAAGATCAGCTTCTGGCTGATAAGCAAGCACAGATGTAACACAATTGCCGAAGCCGTCAAAGTCGGTTGCTATTAAATAAGGATCACATTGATTTTGCATATCCCCTTCTTTATATAACTTCTCTAGTTTTTCAGAACACTCAACTTGATTTTTCTCATCTTTAAAATCCGCACACCCACTGAATTGTATATATTGATATTGCTTCACACACTTAGCAAAATCAGGCAAAGCCTCATCGCAAGGCGCAGCTTTCATCTTAAAAGTTGCATAAAACTTGTGCATAAACCCTTTGGCCCCCATGCAAAATTCTCCAACTGAGCTTGCGGCATCAGAAACATACTCATTGATTGCATCTTCTGTGACGTCTTTGCTATGAAATCCTGCAATATGATCATGCGCTAAAATAATTTGTTGAGTTGTGAACCTGTTTGTTAAAACAAGGTCTTCTGGTAAAACTGTGCTTTCATCTTTTGGCAAAAAAGTATGTACAAATTGTTCCCCTTTAAGAATTTCTAAGACTTTGGTAACTTTATCTATTTTTTCATCAGCTGACAATTCATCAATTGGCTGAGTCCCTATAGGAGTTTTGCTAAGCTCTAGATAATTAGTGACTGTCACATTTAATAACTGCTGCTCTATGTTATCAAAAGCTTTAAAAGCCACCATATGATCCGCTTCCTTCAATTGAGGTAAATGTTTTTCTAATAAATTTGCTACATCACCAACGTTTTTGATATAATATAAGATCAAAGGAACATCTTTCTCATCTGCGGCACTGTATGCTTTTCTAAGCTCTTGTGCTCTATATGCATTTAAATTTGCGCATATTTTTGCATTAAAAAGAAATTTATCCAAACCTTTGTGGAATTTTTCTTGAGACATTGTAAACCCTCTTGTTAATTATTATTTTGCATAGTATCATTAAAACATTTACAAAATCAAGGTTTTTTTTGATATTATAATTAAATTCATGTTAAAATTGCGATATTTTTAGTTAAAAATAATAATTTTGATATTATCTAGATTTAAAAACTTGCTTTAAAAATTTTATTGCCATTGCAATAAACACACTAACCAATGATCCTGAAATTATTCCTGTTTTTGACATTTCAAGGTAAAGAGTGTTTTCTGAAAATGATATCAGTGAGATAAACAAACTCATTGTCAGGCCAATTCCGCAAAATGCAGAAATAAAGATATAATCCATGAGCATTGAGCCCTTTTGAAAAGAAATAACCTTCACTTTTTCAAGAAGACAAACAGCTAAGCTGATGCCGAAAATTTTACCAATAAACAATCCTAATGATATACCAAGTGCCACAGCCCCGAAAAAGTTAGAGGAAATGTTATCCATCTTTATTCCTAAATTCGCAAAAATGAATAATGGCAAGATTATATAACTCACATAAGGATTTAAGTTTTTCTCCAACGTTTTTAAAGGAGAGCAGCTGTTTTTACTAGACTTCAGAGGTATAAAAGCCGCAAGAATCACGCCAGAAATGGTGGAATGTATTCCAGAGCTATGAAAAAAATACCATAAAAAAACACCTATTAAGAGATAAACAAACAATGAGATATCTGTCTTAAGCTTATTTAATATGAATAAAAGAAAAGAAATACCCAAAATAACTGATAAGGAAAAATAATCTATTTTGGCGGTATAAAAAATTGCTATTACCAAAACAGCTATGAGATCATCAATGATTGCAAGCGCTGTGAGGAATATCCTCAATGAAGCAGGGCAATTTTTCGCTATCATGCTCAATATCGCCAAGGAAAATGCTATGTCTGTCGCAGCTGGAATTGCCCATCCTTTTGTTGCTATCTCATCTTGATGATTAAATGCCAAATATATTAATATTGGAAACACAACACCAAACACCGCACCAACAATCGGCGCAACTCTGCTTTTGGCTGTTTTTAAATTTCCCTCTATAATCTCATATTTGATCTCTAAGCCAACACTTAGGAAAAACACCGACATTAACAAATCGTTGATCCATTCTTTGAAAGACAATGATAAAATGCTCTTATTAAAGGCAATGGAAATCTGATTATTTAAAAAAGCATGATAATAATCTGAAAAAACGCCATTGGACATCACAACGGCTAAAACAGCTGCGAAACAAAGAACAATTCCTTTGATGATCGCATTATCAAATAATTGATAAAAATTAATAAACCTATTACTCATTTCTGATGTTTAGATATTAAACAGATTGTTTTCTTCAATACTTGAATAGTTATTCTTTCTGATCTCTTCCTTGATAGTCAGAATGTTATGCTTTGCAGAATCTAGATTTTCTAAAGCAACACCACCAAGCTGCAACCCTACCTCGATTCGCTCTGGAATTGCACTTTCAGCACCAAGCTTTCTTAAATCCTTACCATGCTTGTAATCACCAGCTCTTGCAATAACTTTCACGTGTTTATAATTCGTTGCAATTAGCTTTGTAGTTTTTCTCAAGGTCACCCTATCACTCATTGTCAAGATAATAGCTTTTGCTCTTTTTATTCCAAGGGCCATCAATGTGTTAGGGTCACTCACCTCACCTTGAAAAACACAAAGCCCCTGCCCTTTACTCTCCTTGATTATACTGATGTTACTTTCAACCGCAATATAGCTGATTTGCTCACGCTGAAGCATATAACTCACAACCTTTCCCACTCGACCAAAACCTGCTACAATAACGTGATTATTAAGATCACTTATTCCTTTGAACTCCATGTTAGCATCAAGCCCTTCAGATGAATCCAGCTTGTCTTCAATTTTTGATCCTATTAAAGACAACAGCGGTGTGATGGCCATTGTTAAAGCCACCGTCATGAGCAGAAATTTCG